>NZ_JAAGPK010000292.1:0-4994 GCF_017104685.1 Burkholderia sp. Tr-20355
GGCGCTGCGGCGCATCCTCGCGCGCGCATGCGATGCACTGGCGCGGGTCGCGGCGGACGGCGACGACGCGCACGTGCGGCAGGCCGCGTCCGCGCTGTACTACGCGAGCGCGGCCGTGCTGATGGCCTGCGAGGGCGTGCGGCTCGCGCCGGATTTCCGGCGTCTCGCGCTCGCGCACCTGCTCGTGCGCCACAAGCTGCTGCCGGTCGATCCGCTCGCGCCGGCGTTGCGCGAGGACGAGTCGGCCGCGTTCGATGCGTTGCTGCGCGGCACGCCGGTCGCGCTCGACACGGCGCTCGACCTGCTGCCGGAGGTCGAACGATGAGCGCAACGAACGTAACGAACGTGACGCGCGCGTCCCGCGGTGCACTGGACGGCCTGAAAGTCGTCGACCTGAGTCGTGTGCTCGGCGGCCCGTACTGCACGCAGGCGCTCGCCGACCACGGTGCGACGGTGGTCAAGATCGAGCCGCCCGCCGGCGACGAAACACGCGGCTGGGGGCCGCCGTTCCTCGGCGACACGGCCTGGTACTTCATGGGCGTCAACCGCAACAAGGAAGGGCTGGCGCTCGACCTGTCGCGCGACGAAGGGCGCGCGATCCTGTGGCGCCTGCTGGAAGAGGCCGACGTGCTGGTCGAGAACTTCAAGCCCGGCACGCTCGCGCGCTGGGGGATGGACTATGCGCGCGATCTGCAGCCGCGCTTTCCGCGCCTGATCCATTGCGCGGTGACGGGCTTCGGCGACGACGGCCCGCTCGGCGGGCTGCCCGGCTACGATGCGGTGATCCAGGCGATGGCCGGGTTGATGAGCGTCAACGGCGAGCGCGACGGCGACGCGACGCGCATCGGCCTGCCGATCGTCGACATGGTCACGGGGCTCAACGCGCTCGCCGGCATCCTGCTCGCACTCGCGGAGCGCGAGAAAAGCGGGCAGGGGCAGTCGATCGACATCGCGCTGTACGACTGCGGTGTATCGCTGCTGCATCCGCACCTGCCGAACTTCTTCGGCTCCGGGCGCGTGCCGGAGCGCAGCGGCAACGCGCATCCGAACATCGCGCCCTACGACAGCTACCGCACGGCGACCGTGCCGATCTTCCTCGCGGTCGGCAACGACCGGCAGTTCGCGCGGCTCGTCGCGCATCTCGGTGCGCCGGCGCTCGCGGGCGACGCGCGCTTCGTCGATAACCGCAGCCGCTGCGCGCACCGGCCCGCGCTGAAGGCCGAACTGGAAGCGCGGCTCGCCGCGCACGCATGCGAGCCGCTCGCGCGCGACCTGATGGCGGCCGGCGTGCCGTGCGGGCCGGTGCGGACGGTGGCCGACGTCGCGCACGATCCGCATGCGCTGCACCGTAACCTGTTCGTCGAGATCGGCGCGTATCGCGGCACGGCGTCGCCGGTGAAGCTGTCGCGCACGCCGGCCACCTATCGGTCGGCTCCGCCCGCGCTTGGCCGCGACACGCGCGCGGTGCTCGACCGGCTCGGCGTCGATCGTGCGCTTCAGCAGCAACTGCTCGACGCCGGCGTGCTGAAAACGGCGCCGGACCCGGCGCCCGGCTGACATCACGCCGCCGGCCGGCGGCGCGATGCCGGCCACCCGGGAAAGGCGCGCGCGAGTCGCGCCCCCGATCACCCAACAGGAGACATCGATGAGCCGTCCGCAATCCCCGAGCGCCGCGCTGCCGCGGCCTGGCCGCGCCGCCTTCGCGGCGTTCGTCGGCACCACGATCGAGTGGTACGACTTCTACATCTACGGCACGGCCGCGGCGCTCGTGTTCGGCAAGGTGTTCTTCGCGAGCACGATGGACCCGGGCGTCGCGACGCTGCTCGCGTTCGTCACGTTCTGGGCCGGTTTCGCCGCGCGGCCGCTCGGCGGCATCGTGTTCGGGCATCTCGGCGATCGCGTCGGCCGCAAGACCGCACTCGTGATCACGCTGGTGATGATGGGCCTGGCGACGACCGGCATCGGCCTGCTGCCCGGCTATGCGCAGATCGGCGTCTGGGCGCCGGCCGGCCTCGTCGTGCTGCGCGTGCTGCAGGGCATCGCGGTCGGCGGCGAGTGGGGCGGCGCGGTGCTGATCGCGAGCGAAAACGCGCCGAAGCACCGCAGCATCCTGTATGCGGCGTTCGCGCAGCAGGGCTCGCCCACCGGCAACCTGCTCGCCACCGCCGCGTTCTTCGCGCTGAGCGCGCTGCCGACGCCGTCGTTCCTGACGTGGGGCTGGCGCATTCCGTTCCTGCTGTCGGCCGTGCTCGTGATCATCGGCATGGTGATCCGGCTGAAGCTCGAGGAATCGGCCGACATGCAGCGCGTGCTCGCGCGCAAGCGCACGGTGAAGCTGCCGCTGCGCGACGTCGTGCGCGATCACTGGGTGGTCGTGCTGCTCGCGGCCGGCACCTTGCCCGTGATCAACGTCACGTATTTCCGCAGCACGTTCGCGCTGTCGTGGGCGACGAAGGAGCTCGGCTACGCGCAGGGCACGTTCCTCGGCATCCTGTCGATCTCGCTCGTCGTGCAGTTCCTGATGCAGCCGGTCGGCGCATGGTTCGTGTCGAAGGTCGACATGCGGCGCGCGATGTGCTGGATCCTGATTCCGGAAATCGTGCTGATGCCGGTGATGTTCCATGCGCTCGCGACGCGTTCGTACGGGGTCGCCGTCGCGGGCATGTGCATCTCGACGATTCCGTCGGCGATGTTCTACGGCGCGGTCGGCGGCGTGCTCGCGCGCGTGTTTCCGGCGAACATCCGCTATACGGGCCTGTCGCTCGCGTACCAGTTGAGCGCGCTGGTCGTTGGCGGCGGCACGCCGGTGCTCGCGCAGGCGATCCTCAACGCGACGGGCAGCATCGTCGGCGTCGCGGTCGCATCGGGGCTCTACGCGCTCGTGTCGCTCGTCTGCATGCTGGCGTTGCTGAACCGCACCGGCTATCGCGCCGACGAGCTGTCGACGGCCGAACGCAGCGATGCGGCGGAATGGGGCACCGAAGGCGGCAGCGCCGACAGCGCGAGCGGCGGCGCGCAACAGCCGGGCGACGGCGGCACGCTGAAACCGGCGGGTTGACGCACGCCGGGCGCATGCGCCCGAAAGAAAAACGGCACCGTGCGGGACACGGTGCCGTTGTTCGTCGGATCATGCGGCCGCGCTGCCGGCGCCGCGCGTCACGTCATCAGCCTTCCGTCGGCGGCACGTAGCCGGACGCCTGGTCCGCGCCGTCGCCGAAGAAGTATTTTTCGGTCTGCTTCATCAGGTACTGGCGCGCACGCGGGTCGGCCATGTTCAGGCGGTTTTCGTTGATCAGCATCGTCTGCTGCTTGAGCCAGCCCTGCCATGCTTCCTTCGAGACGCTCTCGTAAATGCGCTTGCCGAGTTCGCCCGGCAGCGGCGGGAAATCGAGGCCTTCGGCTTCCTTGCCGAGCTTCGCGCATTGGATCATTCGAGCCATCGTGTACTTCTCCTGTAATCGAACTGGGGGGAGGGCAGTCGTGCCTGCGCTCAGAGCTGCTTCATCAGCACGAGCGACTTGCGCTGCCAGTTATAGAGTTTGCGACGGTCTTCCGGCAGGTCGTCGACACTGACCTTGACGAAGCCGCGCTTGAGGAACCAGTGCTCGGTGCGCGTCGTGAGCACGAAGATGTGCGTGAGGCCGCGCGCGCGGGCGCGCTGCTCGATGCGCTTGAGCAGGCGTTCGCCGTCGCCCGAGCCCTGCGCTTCCGGCGCGACCGTCAGGCACGCCATCTCGCCGATCTTCTCCTGCTGGTACGGGTACAGCGCCGCGCAGCCGAACAGCACGCCATCGTGCTCGATCACCGAGAAGTGGTCGATGTCGCGTTCGATCTGGTGGCGGCCGCGTCGCACCAGCGTGCCGTCGGTCTCGAGCGGCTCGATCAGCGACAGGATGCCGCCGACGTCGTCCGGCGTCGCCTCGCGCAGGCTTTCGAGGTTCTCGTACGAGATCATCGTGCCGACGCCGTCGTGCAGGAACAGTTCGAGCAGCATGCTGCCGTCGAGCGATTGCGGAATCAGGTGCGCCCGCGTCACGCCGCCGCGGCACGCGCGGATCGAGTGCTTCAGGAAGAACGCGTCGTCGCCCTGGATGTTGCCGGAATCGAGCAGCTCGGCCGCCGCGTCGAGCGACATTTCGCGGATCAGCCCGCCTTCGTCGTCGACGATGCCCGGCGCTTCGGTCAGGAAGATGATCTTGTCGGCGCGCAGCGCGATCGCGGCCGCCGACGCGACGTCTTCCATCGACAGGTTGAACGCCTCGCCGGTCGGCGAGAAACCGAGTGGCGACAGCAGCACGAGCTTGCGGCTCGCGAGCGAATGACGGATCGATTCGGCGTCGATCTTGCGCACGATGCCCGTATGCGCGAAATCGACCCCGTCGAGAATCCCCACCGGCCGTGCCGTGACGAAGTTGCCCGATACGACGCTGATGTGCGCGTGCGCCATCGGCGAGTTCGGCAGACCCTGGCTGATCGCGGCCTCGATGTCGAGACGCACTTCGCCGGCCGCTTCCTTCGCGGATTCGAGCGCGCGCGCATCGGTGATGCGCAGGCCGTGCGAAAACTCGGATTCGACACCGTGCAGGCTCAACTGCTCCTCGACCTGCGGGCGCGAGCCGTGCACGAGCACGATCTGGATGCCCATCGCCTGCAGCAGCGCGATGTCGGAGACGAGCGCGTTCAGCAGCCCCTGCTGCACCACCTCGCCGCCGAACCCCACGACGAACGTGCTGTTGCGGAACTTGTGGATATAGGGCGCGACGGAGCGCATCCAGTCGACGAATTGCGCGTGGCTGGCGGCCGAATCGTCGGCGGCCGGCGGCGTCGCGGCGCTGGTCTGGGCGGGGGGGAGGTCGGTTTGGGAATTCATGGGCGGGATTATAATGCGCCCCCATGTCGAATGTTTCTAAAAGTCCCGCGCCGACGCGGGCCAATACGCCGTCGGCCAGGCACCCGGATGGTGCGGCCGACGCACGCGGGCAGCAGGGCCAGCC
>NZ_JAAGPK010000293.1:0-236 GCF_017104685.1 Burkholderia sp. Tr-20355
AATAAAAAAAAAAAAAGAAAAAAAAAAAAAAATCATCGTTTCATCTTAAAAAAATATAATATCCACCATCTACAATACACTAACATTAACACTTCTCCCACCTCCCACCTGTCTGCAGATCACTCTCGCACATCTCGACACTGACCACACTCACGCTCTATCACGTTAGCTACTACTTCTGTTGCGATATCTACTCATAACTCATTCTCTCATCTTCATTACTCTCAGCTATCGGA
>NZ_JAAGPK010000294.1:0-5126 GCF_017104685.1 Burkholderia sp. Tr-20355
AGCAGACATGGGCGGCGCGGGGTGCGCCGGTCGAACTGATCGGTCGCGGCGACGTCGCGCGCCGAATCGGCACCGGCGCCTACGCGGGCGGCTGGAGCGATCGCCGCGCGGGCAGCGTGCAGCCGCTCAGCTATACGCGCGGCCTCGTGCGCGCCGCACAGGCGAGCGGGGCGGTCGTGCACGGGCTGACGCGCGCCGTCGGGCTGACGCGTGCCGGCGGTCGCTGGCAGGTCGCGACCGCCGGCGGCGCGACGGTATCGGCCGACCGCGTCGTGCTCGCGACCAATGGCTATACCGACGGACTGTGGCCCGGCTTGCGCCAGTCGGTGATCGCCGCGAACAGCTTCATCGTCGCGACGCAACCGCTCGCGCCGGAACTCGGCCGCGACATTCTCGCCGGCGGCGAAGTCGCATCGGATGCGCGGCGCCTGCTGCTGTACTTCCGGCGCGATGCGGCGGGACGCCTGCTGATGGGCGGTCGCGGCCCGTTCGCGGAACCGCGTGCGGCGAGCGACTGGCGCCATCTCGAGCGTGCGGCGACGCTGCTGTATCCGCAACTCAAGGGCGTCCGGTTCGAATACCGCTGGGCCGGACGCGTCGCGATCACCGCGGATTTCATGCCGCACGTGCACGAGCCGGCGCCGGGCGTGACGATCGCGCTCGGCTACAACGGGCGCGGCATCGCGATGGCGACGACGCTCGGCAAGCATCTGGCGGCGCACCTGTCGGGCGATGCGCAACTGCCGCTGCCGTTCCGCGTCACGCCGATCCGGCCGATTCCGTTTCACGGGCTGCAGCGCTTCTATATCGCGGCCGGCGTGGCCTGGTACCGGCTGCTCGACAGCCTGTCGTAACGCAGGCGGGAAGCAGGATCGCCAACCGTCGTCCGATCGGGCAGAATCGACACTCCCAGTTTCAGCCGACGGATGCCGCATGACCGATCCGAACGAATCGCCCGGCCGCCGCGCCTATGCGAGCTTCGCGCAACGCTACGCGGACATCGCGCCGACGAAGGCGCACAACGCGCTGTACGAACGGCCGGCGACGCTGGCGCTGCTCGGCGACGTCGACGGCCTGACGGTGCTCGACGCCGGGTGCGGCCCCGGCATCTGCAGCGAACACTTGGCGCACCGCGGCGCGACCGTGCATGCGTTCGACGTCACGCCGGAGATGGTCGCGCTCGCGCGAACGCGCTGCGACGGCCTCGCGGTCGACATCGTGGAAGGTGACCTGGAGGCGCCGCTCGCGTGGCTGCCGGATCATGCGGTCGACAAGGTGCTGTGCTCGCTCGCGCTCGACTACGTGCGCGATCTCGCGCCGACGCTGCGCGAATTCAGGCGCGTCGCGCGCCCCGGTGCGACGCTCGTGTTCTCGATGGCGCATCCGATGCGCGACTGGATGGACGAACGGACGCGCGGGGAAGGCACGTACTTCGACACGTCACGCTTCGGTTTCCACTGGTCGGGGTTCGGCGAGCCGAGGCCCTACGTCGAAGCCTGGCGGCGGCCGCTGGCCGACATCCTGAATGCGCTCGCCGACGGCGGCTGGCGGCTCGACCGATTCGTCGAACCGAAGCCGCTGCCGGAGATGAAGGCGGCGTCGGAACGGCTCCACGCGGAACTGTCGCTGGCGCCGGCCTTCCTGTGCATCCGCGCGCGCCGCTGATGCGGCGCGACGCCCGCGCGGCGTTCAGTGCCGTGCCGGCTCGTCGTTCAGCGTGCCGAGAAACGCCTCGATGTCCTTGATGTCCTGCGCGGTCATCGCGGGCTTGTCGCCCGGCTTGCGGTCGAACGGCGCGTCGGTCACGTCGACGTTCGCGCGATATTTCGGCGGGAGGTCGTCGTACTCGTCGACCTTGCCGTCCGCGCCGCGCGAATAGAACTTCTGCGGCGAGATGCTGCGCTCGTTGTAGAACGCCATCACCTGGTCGAGCGTATGGAACACGCCGTTGTGGAAGAACACGCGGCGCGTCGCCGAGTTGCGCAGCGTCGGCGTCAGGAACATCCCGCAATACTGCGTCTGGTCCTTCAGGTCGTCGCGGAACGGTCCGCACACGCCGAGATCGTGGAACGCCGGGTTGCGGTTCTGCGCAAGCGCCTGGTTGCGCGGCGCACCGAGCGCCTCGTACTGGTAATCGGTGAACATCGGCGGCAACCCGTCCTTGCCGGGTTTCGACAGATGGCAGCCCGCGCAATTCGCCTTGTCCGGATCGTTGAACAGGCGCAGGCCGCGCAGCTCGGCCTGCGTGAGGCGCGCGCGGCCTTC
Organism: Burkholderia sp. Tr-20355; assembly: GCF_017104685.1. Classification (NCBI taxonomy): domain Bacteria; kingdom Pseudomonadati; phylum Pseudomonadota; class Betaproteobacteria; order Burkholderiales; family Burkholderiaceae; genus Burkholderia; species Burkholderia sp. Tr-20355. The sequence goes on from NZ_JAAGPK010000294.1 coordinate 2,266, forward strand.
GAGCCAGCGGTCGTACTTGCTGTTGTACGGATGGAACGACGGATCCTCGACCTGGTAGCGCGCGATCGCGAACATCGCCTCCGACACCGCGAGCTGCGGGCTGTCGAACACGCGCGCGCCGAACAGTTGCACCAGCTGCGCGCGGTGCGACGACTGCGCGAGCTTGCGCGCCACGTCGTCGATGCTCGCGTTCGCCATCTCGACCGGATTCAGCAGCGGGCCGAACGCCTGCTGCTGCAGCGTGTCGGCGCGGCCGTCCCAGAACATCCCGCCTTGCGGCACGAGCTGCGGCGCGGCCGACGTGCCGGCCACCTTCTGCGCCTTGACGACGCCGGCCGCCGACGCGGCCTGCTGCGCGACGCTCGGCGCGGCGTCGTTTTCGCCGGCATCCGGGCCGATGCTGAAGTTCGGCTGGCGGTACAGGTACATCAGCGACGGCGGCGGGCGATAGCCCTGCTGCGTCATCGCGAGGCCGCCCGGCTGCACGTCGAGCGCATTCGGCGGCCCGTACGCGTGGTCGGGGCTGTGGCACGACGCGCACGACTGCTTGCCCGACGCGGACAGCGACGGATCGTGGAACAGCGCGCGCCCGAGCTGCGCGACCGCCGACAGCGGCTGCGCGGCGGGCCGCTGCAGCACGACCGGATGCGGGTTCGCGCCGGTCCAGTCGGCGACGACGGTGCCGATGGCCGCCGGCACCCGCGCGGGAAACGCGATCGCGAACGCGCCGTAGCCGAGCACGGCCGCGCCGAACACGAACGCCGCGCGGCGCGGCAGGCGGGAAGGGGCGCGCGGCGCGGGGGTGCCGGAGGCGTCGGAAGAGGGGACCGCGGGTCGGGCTGTCATGCTGTCGATCGGAACTCGGGCGCCGCTCGACGCGGCGCGTTAAATGGAAACGGCCGGCGCGCGAGGCGCCGGCCATGCGGTCGGGCAGGCGACGCTCAGATCGCCGGTGCGGCGCTCAGTGCGGTGCCGAGCGTCGGGTCGAGGTACAGCGGCGTCGTGTTCGGCTTCGACGTGAAGTCGAACAGGTTGCGCAGGTCGCCCGCGGTCGCATCGAACGAACCGCCGCCGATGCGCTGCCCGCCGAGCCAGTTGTCCTCGATGAAGCGCACGACGGACGCCTGGTCGAGCATCGTGTGGTCGACGTAGTTCTGCTTCGCATACGGCGAGATCACGACCAGCGGAATGCGCACGCCCGGGCCGCAGCGGCCGTTCACGGTCGCGCCGTTCACGCCGGTGGTGCCGCCCGTGCCGCACTTGCCGGCGCCATTGACCTGGTCGACCGGGTCCGACGATGCGTGCGTCGGCGCCGTGTACACGTGGTCGTACCAGCCGTCCGAGTCGTCGTACGTGACGATCACGGCCGTGTTCTGCCAGTCCGGCTGCTGCTGCAGGAAGTTGACGACCTTGGTCACGAACGCCTGCTCGTCGAGCGGATCCGAATAGCCCGCATGCCCGTCCTGCGCGGCCGGCGCCTTCAGGTAGCTGACCGACGGGAAGTTGCCGGCCTTCACGGCGGCGAAGAAGTCGTCCGTGTCGTACTGGTGGTTCGCCGGCTCGGCGGTCTTGCCGTCGGCCTGGAAGCTCGAACCGATCGCCGCGACCGAGCTCGGGCGCGTGTGCTGCGGGTTCGCGGTCGACGCGTAGTACTGGAACCAGTTGTGGTGCGGAATGTAGTCGGCCGTCGCGGCGTTCACGGCGGTGGCGACCGTGCTGCGCGCGCAGCCCGTCGTGCCGTTGCCGTTCGTCGTCGACAGGTTGAAGCCGCCCATGAAGCCGCCCCACGTGATCTTCGCGCCGTTCAGCAGGTCGCCGATGTTCTTGCCCGTCATCATCGCCTGGTCGGTCGTGCTCGAGCACACGTCGAAGCCCGGGTCGACGTCGTTGATCATCGTGAAGCCGCCCTGGCCGTCATTGATGTAGTACGAGCTGGCCGCGAGCGTCGACGGCTGCTTCGACGTCTTGACGATCTGCATCCCGTTGGTCTGGCCGGATACCACGTTCAGCGCGCCGGGCGTCGACGGGCCGTAGACCGTCGTGAACGTGTTGTCGCTCATCGCGAAGCGCTGCGCGTAGTTCCACAGCGCGGTCACGGTGTTGCCGTCGAAGTAGCCCATCACCTGGCCCTTCGTGCCGAACGCGCCGGCGCCGCCGGACGAGCCCTTGCCGGTGTACTTCGGGAACAGGTCGGCGAGGCCGTTGTCCTCGGCCTGCTGCTCGGCCGTGTACGCGTGGTTCTGGTCGGCGGTCGCGGCCTGCGTGCGGTCGAGGCGGAACGGGTTCGCCGCGTCGGTGCCGTTGGCCGTGTTCGTGAAGTTCGGGTTCGCGGTCAGCAGCGTGCCCGTCAGCCCGTTCGACGTCGGCGTGCCCGCTTTCGCGGTGAACGCCGGTTCGCCCGACGGGTTCGTCGCGTTCGGATAGGTGCCGAAGTAGTGGTCGAACGAGATGTTCTCGCCGTAGATCACGACCACGTGCTTGATCGGCGTGGCGGTCTGCAGCGCATCCTGCGACGACACGGCGGGCGTCGACGTGGGATCGTCGCTGCCGCCGCAGGCGAACAGCGCCAGCGCCGCGGCTGCGCAGGCGGTGACGAGCAAGGCTTGACGGAACATCGGGAAACTCCAGGTAAGGTCTTCGAGGGTGGGGCGCGGCTCCGTCGCCGTGGCGTGTCGGTCGGCGCGGAGCGCGTGAGAGAGCACGCGCATTGAAACAGCCGCATATGAAGATATGGGGACGGAGTGGTTTCGTGACGGTTGCACCGCGGTATCGATTCCATTACGCCGGCACGAGGCGCGAAAGAGAACGGAAAGGGGCAGACCGCGTGCGGCCGCCGCGGCAGGTGCCGCGGTGCGGCGGGC
>NZ_JAAGPK010000295.1:0-459 GCF_017104685.1 Burkholderia sp. Tr-20355
TAAAAAAAAAAAAAAAGAAAATAGAATAAGTAAACGAATAAATAAAAAACATAAACAGAAGAAAGTAATATATAATGGCTTCATTAAGAATAACATAAATGATCGTGTTGTTGTAATAAACTATAACTCGGACTATGTCACTGTCTAGATAACTAATATGGATGATCTCGTAATCATGGTGCAGCTCCACTGTCACTGAGTCGTCGCACACATAGCATAGACTATAGATGAGTACGTGTAAGATACATGACTGCTGCATACATACAGTGCTGTAATGAGTGAGTGTCACCTGGAACAAGGCGCAGTCGGTAACTCGCAGATTAGTGATATAGTTTACATGTAGGATTAGGCTACTGTGTCGTACGCACCGTGTGATGGTATATATTGTCTTGTTGGGATATCCTATGTTGATTACTCATATACTGGATGCACTTTTGTTGTTATTTTTTTTTTTTTTTT
>NZ_JAAGPK010000296.1:0-4453 GCF_017104685.1 Burkholderia sp. Tr-20355
TAGCGCGGGCGGCGCGCCGAACGTCGGCCGCTTCTCGGTCGTGAAGGCCGAGCAGCAGGGCGTGAAGGAGCTCGACGACGTGTATCTCGCGGTGCGCCTGCCGCAGGCGCAGCGGCTCGTATACGGCGGCGCCGAGCCGCGCGCGACCGCGCTCGAGATCCAGCTCGCGCGCACGGCCGATCTGCCGGCGGCGCGCGCGCGCATCGAGCAGCTGCTGCGCGGCGGCTTCGACGGCCAGCCGCTCGACGTCGTCGATTTCGCGACGCTGAACCCGTTCTACGACCAGACCAACCGGATGTTCTCGGTGATCTTCGGCTTCGTGTTCGTGCTGATCAGCGCGATCGTGCTGTTCGTGATCAGCAACACGATGAGCACCGCGATCATCGAGCGCACGGTCGAAATCGGCACGCTGCGCGCGATGGGCATGCGGCGCGGCGGCATTCAGGCGCTGTTCGTCTGCGAGGGCGCGCTGCTCGGCGTGGCCGGCGCATCGCTCGGCGTGCTGGCGGCGCTCGCGATTGCCGCGGCCGTCAATCACAGCGGGCTGGCCTGGACGCCGCCCGCGCGCATCGACGCGGTCGCGCTCACGGTGCGCGTGTGGGGCGAGTGGCGAACCATCGCGGTCACGTTCGCGGGGCTCGCATGCGTGGCCGGGCTGTCCGCGTGGCTGCCGTCGCGGCACGCGGCGCGGCTGTCGATCGTCGATGCGCTGCGGCATGTGTGACGCCGTGCGGATGCGGTCATTTTCGTTCATTTCACTTTCGGGAGAGCGCACGTGCGTCGCCTGTTCGTTTCATGCTGTCTGAGTCTTTCGTTCCTGGCCGGCGCCGCGCACGCGCAGCCGGCGCCCGATCCGCAGAAGGTGCTCGCGGCGAGCGACGCGATCCGCGCGCCGGCGAAATCGTTCGTGCTAACCGCGACGCTGATCGAGTATCGGTCGGGCAAGCAGGTGGACGGCAATACGCTGTCGATCTATTCGAAGCCCGACGCGCCGGGTGGCGCGTTCCGCACGCTGGTGCGCTTCGTCGCGCCGGCGCGCGACACGGGCAAGCTGATGCTGAAGAACGGCAACGACCTGTGGTTCTACGATCCCGCGAACCAGGCGAGCGTGCGGATCTCGCCCGACCAGCGGCTGCTCGGGCAGGCCGCGAACGGCGACGTCGTGACGGTCAATCTCGCGCACGACTACACGGCCGAGCTGAAGGGCGTCGAGGACATCGCCGACGGCGACCGGCAGACCCGCCGCGCCTACCGGCTCGCGCTCACCGGCCACGGCGATGGGCTCACGTACCGCCGCATCGAGATCTGGATCGACGCGGCGAACAACCGGCCGCTGAAGGCGCGCTTCTATTCGGAAAGCGACCGGCTGCTGAAGACCGCGTTCTACCGGCGCTACACGATGCAGCTCGGCGTCGAGCGGCCGACGGAGACGGTCATCATCGACGGGCTCGACAGCAACTGGGTCACGGTCATGCGTTTCTCCGACTACGCATGGCGCGACATTCCCGATGCATGGCTGCAGCGCGACTACCTGTCCCGCTTCCAGGCGCAATGACGGCGCGGCGTCGATGCCGGGTCGCCGCGCTCGCGTTCGTGCTGCTGCCGGCGCTCGCGCGTGCGGCGCCGGCCGGCGCGGAGGCGACGAGCGGGGCGGGCGGCGTGGATGCGGCCGATGCCGCGGCGCTCGATCTCGCCGACCGGTCCGCCACCGCGCCGGCCGATACCGCGAAGCCGTGGAAGCTCGACGTGCAGGACGCGTTGCGTGCGAGCCGCTATCGCGACGGCGCGCACGCCGGGCGCAACCAGCTGTCGGTCGAATTCGAGTACGGGCAGTGGCTGACGCCGACGTTCGCCGCGCACTTCTCGATGCGCTTCGACCGGTTCGATCCGCTCGGGACCTCGCGCACGTCGTCGCGCGACGTGACGCTCGTGAAGGAGGCGTACGCGAGCTGGCGCGCGGCGCCGACGTTCGTCGTCGACGCGGGGCGCGTCAACGAGCGGCTCGGCGCGGCGATCGGCTACAACCCGACCGACTTCTTTCGCGCGGGCGCGGTGAGCCTCGACGTGCCGCCCGATCCGGACAGCCGCCACACGAACCGGCTCGGTACGGTCGCGCTGCGCGCGCAGCAGGTGTGGGACACGGGCTCGCTCGCGGCGCTGCTGTCGCCGCGGCTCGAGCGCCGCAGCCTGCCGGGCGACCCGGCCGCATCGTCCGACCTGCAGCGTACCAACGGCGTCGATCGCTGGATGCTGGTCGCGAGCCAGCGGCTCAGCACGGCGATCCAGCCGCAATGGATCGTCTACGGCGAAAGCGGGCAGGCGCCGCAGTTCGGCCAGAACCTGAGCGTGCTGCTCGGCAACTCGGTGGTCGCCTACGTCGAATGGGCGGGCGGCTACCGGCGCTCGCTGATCGCGCGCGCGACCGGTGCGGCCGGCGACAGCGCGTTCCGCACCAGCTCGTCGGTGGGCGCGACCTGGACGCTGCCGATCGACCTGTCGCTGAGTGCCGAGTTCCAGAGCAACGGCGGCGGCGCGGACGCCGTGCAATGGCGCGCGCTGCAGCGCGCGAACCCGGCCGCCTGGGGCAGTGCGGTGCAGACGTCGATCGCCGCGCAGGAGCTGCAAACCCGTCACGGCGTGTTCCTGATGGCGGCATGGCGCAATATCGGCGTGCGCCGTCTGGATCTGTCGGGCTTCATGCAGGCCGATCTCGGCGGCGGCCGGCAATACTGGGTCGAGCTGCGGCGGCGCTTCGACCGGTTCGACGTCGCGCTGCAGTGGCTGCATCAGGGCGGGCCGTCGTGGAGCCGCTTCGGTGCGATGCCGGAGTCGACCAGCGTGCAGGTGCTGGGCATTTTCTATCGATGACGCAAGGAGGTTTCGAATGAGCAAACGCGCGCTTCAGACGGCGACCGCCGTGCTTGCGCTGGTCCCGTCGATCACCGGGGTGCTCGGCATGATGGGCATCCACGATCCGCTGTACGCGTCGCTCGGCCTCGCGCTGCCGGCCGACGCGACGCTGGACAGCAACCTGCGCTTCTACGCGGGCGTCTGGCTCGGGCTCGGCCTCGCGGCGTTCTCGGTGATCCCGGGGATCGAGCGCCAGGGGCGGCTGTTCGCGACGCTGTGGACGATGATCTTCCTCGGCGGCATCGGACGGCTGATTTCGCTCGCGACGCTCGGGCTGCCGTGGCCGCCGTTCGTCGGCTTCACGGTGCTCGAAGTCGTCGGCGCGCCGTTGTTCATCGCGTGGCAGCGGCGCGTGGCCGCTCACGCAACCTTGGGGAACGCGCATGCATGACATCGACATCGATATCGCTCGACGCACCGCGCCGCTGCGACGCCTTGCGCGCGCGTGCGCGCGGTTCCTGGCCGCTGCCGCGCTGTTCGCCGGCGTTGGCCTGGCCGCACCCGCGGCGCGTGCGCAGACGGCGGCCGCGCTCGACGACTATGCGGCGACCCGCTATCCGATCATTCTCGTGCACGGCCTGACCGGCACCGACGACTATTTCGGCGTGGTGCCGTACTGGTACGGGATGCAGGCGGACCTGCAGCGGCATGGCGCGACGGTCTACGTCGCCGACCTGTCGGGGTTCCAGAGCGACCTCGGCCCGAACGGGCGCGGCGAGCAACTGCTCGCCTATGTGAAGCAGGTGCTGGCGGTCACGGGCGCGGCCAAGGTGAACCTGATCGGACACAGCCAGGGCGGGCTGACGTCGCGCTACGTGGCGTCGGTCGCGCCCGCGCTCGTCGCGTCGGTCACGACGATCGCGACGCCGCACCGCGGCTCGCAGTTCGCCGACTTCGTGCTCGCCGCGCTGAAGCTCGACCCGACGGGCATCTCGACGCCGGTGTTCGGTGCGCTGCTGAACCTGTTCGGCATCCTGACCAGCGACACGCACAACACGAACCAGGATGCGATCGCCGCGCTCGACGCACTCGGCACGGCGCGAACCACGCGGTTCAACCAGCTGTTCCCGAGCCCCGGCCTCGGCGCCGGTGCCTGTCGCACCGGCGCGCCGACCGAGACGATCGGCGGCAACGTACACCTGCTGTATTCATGGAGCGGCGCCGCATATCAGCCGGTGTCGCTGCTCGGCATCGTGACGGGCGCCGTCGATACCAGCGTGATTCCGGTGATCGATCCGGCGAATCTGCTGGATCCGTCGACGCTCGTGTTCCTGACGGCCGGCAACGTGATGGCGCTGGCCGGCGCGGGGCCGAACGACGGCTTCACGTCGACCTGCAGTTCGTTGTTCGGCACGGTGATCTCGACGCGCTACCACTGGAATCACTTCGACGCGATCAATCAGTTGCTCGGCATCCGCGGCGCGTATGCGGAAGATCCGGTCGCCGCGCTGCGCGTGCATGCGAACCGGCTGAAGCTGCAGGGCGTTTGAGCGATGACGGTCCGAACGATGCTGTCTCGCACCGTGCTCCATGGCGCCGTCGG
>NZ_JAAGPK010000297.1:0-5060 GCF_017104685.1 Burkholderia sp. Tr-20355
TTGCCGGTCGTGCGCGTGCCGCGGGCGGCGCCGGCCGAGCGCCATGCGGCGCGCATCGCGTTCGCGCAGCTCACCGCGCCGCTCGCCGCGAAAGGCGTCGAGGATACGGCCCACTACCGCTACGGCCGGCTGCTGTCGCGCAAGGAGGCCGGCGCCGATGCCGGCGACTTAAGGCTGTCGCGCGGCGCGTTCCATGCGCGCAACCGGCGCCGCGCGCGCACCGGGCCGCACGGGCTCGTCGCGACGGCCACGCACGACCACAAGCGCGGCGAGGACGCGCGGGCGCGGCTCGCGGTGCTCAGCGAGCTGCCCGATGCGTGGCGCGCGGTGTCGCTCGACTGGTCGGCGCTGAACCTGCCGCACCGCGGCCGCGCGCATCGCGACCTCGCGTGGGCGCCGGGGCCGGCCGCCGAGGCGATGCTGTATCAGACGCTCGTCGGTTGCTGGCCGCCCGCACTCGCCCCCGACGATGCGGCCGGTCTCGACGCGCTCGCCGCACGCGTCGCGCAGTGGCAGACGAAGGCGCTGCGCGAAGCGAAGCGGCATACCGACTGGCTGGCGCCCGAGCAGCGCTACGAACGGGACTGCGACGCGTTCGTCCGCGCGATCCTGACGCCGCGCGGCCCCGGCGATTTCGCGCACCGGCTGCATGCGTTCGTCGCGCGGATCGCGCCGGCCGGTGTCGTCAACAGCCTGACGCAGACGGCGCTGCGGATCGCGTCGCCCGGCGTGCCGGACCTGTACCAAGGCACCGAATCCTGGGATCACTCGCTCGTCGATCCGGACAACCGGCGCGACGTGCCGTTCGCCACGCTGGCGGCCGAGCGCGTTGACGGACCGGTCGCGTCGTACCTGCCGGCGTGGCCCGATGCGCGCGTGAAGCGGGCGCTGGTCGAGCGGATGCTCGCGTTGCGTGCGCGCTGGCCGGCGACCTTCGCGGACGGCGCGTACGTGCCGCTGCGCGTGCGCGGCAGGCTCGCACGTCACGCGATCGCGTTCGCGCGGTGCGACGACACGGCCACCGTGGTGGTGATCGCGACGCGGCTCGCATACCGGTTGCTCGGCGAAACGCCCGGCTTGCCGCGCGTGGAACCCGCGCAATGGGGCGATACGGCGGTCGTGCTGCCGCGCGCGATGGAAGGGCCGTGGACGGACTGGCTCGACGGGCGCGCCGCGATCGATGCGACGGACGGCGTGCTGGCGCTCGAGCGCTGCCTGAGCGGGTTGCCGGTCGCGGTGCTCGTTGCGGCGCGTGCCGGACGCTGAAGCCGATCCACCCTGCCGGCGCGTGCCGCGCGCCGGCAGCACACGATCGTCAACGGCCGATCGCCGGCCCCGCCGTGCCGCGGCCGCTGCGCGATGACGGCCTCACGACCCTTCTTCCGGCGGCATCGCCCCGCGGTCGTCTTCCCATAACGGCTTGTCCTCGCCGTTGCCGTCGTGCGCCGCCACCGGCCCGCTCGCGTCGTGCTCCGCCGGCCGTCGCGCATCGCGCGGCGCGGCCCGGCTGGCACGCACCCGCGGGCGCGTCGGCGTCACCGTATGCTGTCCGCCGCCGCGGCGCGTGTCGGTCGCCTCGGCCTCCTTCGTTTGTCGTGCCTTCGAAGTCGCGTTCATCTTGCTCTCCCGTGTCATGAAACAGTCGTCGAACGAGCGTCGCAATTCCGGTGCCGCGGCCGGGCAGGCAACTTGCTGCGCTTCTCGCGAACCGACGTCCGGAGGAGACAATGCCCACCCATTCCAACACGCCGCCCGCCACGCGCCGCCGACTCGGCGACTGGATGGCGCGCGAAGAGGCTCATATGGCCGCGTTCCGCGAGAAAGTCGCGGCGCAAGCGCGCGCGCATGCCGGCGACCGGCTGCGCACGCCGGCCGTGCAGGACCTCGCGCGGCTGTTCGACGATCACGCGGTGCTGCGCATGGGGCTGAGCCGCGCGATCGACGAAGCGGTCGCGTCGGGCCGCCGGCTGGGCTACACGTCGATCGGCGAACTGATGACGGTGCTCGATCACCTGATGACCTACACGCCGCCGTTCAGCGAAGCGAGCCTGATCGTCTGCCCGATCAACGCGTTCCTGGACTGGCCGATGTGCATGCCGTCCGGCCACGCGGTGTTTCGCGACCAGACCGTCAACGCCCACCTGAAGCGCATGCTGACCGTGTGGTGCGACTTCCTCGGCGGCCCGCACTCGCGCGCGCATCTCGACACGTCGGCGCCCGACGGCTGGTTCTGCGACGAAGCGTACGAGCGCCTCGGCCTGTCGCAATTCCGGTATCGCGACGACCAGCCGCACTGGGGGTTCGATTCGTGGAACGATTTCTTCACGCGACGCTTTCGCGACGGCGCGCGGCCGGTCGCGGCGCCCGACGATCCGCACGTGATCGTCAGCGCGTGCGAGGCCGCGCCGTATCACACCGAAACGCACGTGAAGCTGCGCGACACGTTCTGGATCAAGGCGCAGCCGTATTCGCTGCGCGATCTCTTCACGCCCGCGCGGCTGTCCCTCGCCGAACGCTTCGTCGGCGGCGACGTCTACCAGGCCTATCTCAGCGCCTACAACTACCATCGCTGGCATGCGCCGGTGCGTGGTGTCGTCACGCATGCGTACCGGGTCGACGGCGCCTACTACTCGGTCGCCGAAGCCGAAGGCCCGGATCCTGCCGGACTCAACGATTCGCAAGGCTACATGACGTCCGTCGCCGCGCGTGCGGTGGTCGCCTTTTCGTGCGACGACCCCGGTATCGGCACCGTGGCGGCCGTGTTTGTCGGGATGGGCGACGTGTCGTCGTGCGTGATCGAGGTCGTGCCGGGGCAGCGCGTCGACAAGGGCGACGAGATCGGTTATTTCCAGTTCGGCGGGTCGACGTACTGTCTGCTGTTCGAAGCCGGCGTGATCGACCGCTTCCTGCATGCTCCGCCGCACGACGGCCCGGCGCCCGTCGTGCGGGTCAACGCGGCCGTGGCGATTGCGCGGTGAGCGGCGCGCGCAGCGCGCAAGCGCGAAACATTACGCGTCGGCGGTGTCGCTCAGGCCGATCGCGCCGGATTCGGCCGCGTCATGCCGCTGCACGCTGCGCAGCACCGACAGCCCGTCGGCCGTCAGCGCGGGACGGTGCTCGCCCGACGCGTCGTCGTGCTGCATCACGATCAGGTGTTGTTCGACGAGGGCGACGATGTCGTCGCGATCGATCTGGATCTGTTCCGGCGCGTGATGCGCCAGGAACAGCGCGGCAAATTCATGGGCGGTCAGCATGCTCGTTTCCCCGTTGACGGCTGCGCGCGACGCGCTCCCGGCGCCGCATCGGCGTGCGGCGCGCATCGTGCGCCGGCAACGGGACGGACATGCAGGGTCCGTGCCAGCCGGCGTGAGGCGATCGATGTCCGGGCGGCGTGCCTGCCGCGCGATGTGGCACCGGACGGCGGGTGCGCCCGGCTGGAAAGTTTTCAATTGCGTGTAAGGCCGGCGGCCCGGGTGCGCCCGAATCCCGGCACGGGAACGGCACGCGGGTCAGCGCCGCCCGGAAGGGAACAGCCCTGCCCGCGCGCGGCCCGCCGGCGCCCGGAAATACCCGCTGTGCAGCACGACATCACCCTCATTGCCGTTCGCCAGCAGGTCCGCACATGCCGCCTCGATGCGCGCACGGCCGCGTTCGAACGCGTCGCGCAGGTCGGCCTCCAGCGCGGAGCGCGCGCCGAAATGATCTTCCAGCGCTTCGACCGTGATCGCCCAGGTCTGCGGCGTGCCATCGACCTCGACGACGAAACGCAACTGCAGCGCCGCCCCGTCGAACACGGGCGGCGCGGCGGTCAGCGTCACTTGGCGGGCGGAATCGGCCGGCATCGCGCTATGCGCCCCGCGCCGCGAGGCGATCGACCAATGCGCCGTTGAACGCGGGAAGGTCGGCCGGCTTGCGGCTCGTGATCAGGTTGCCGTCGCGCACCACCTCCTCGTCGACCCACTTGCCGCCCGCGTGCCGGATATCGTCCTGCAGGCTCGGCCAGCTCGTCATCGTGCGGCCCTCGACGAGTTCGGCCGACACGAGCAGCCAGCCGCCGTGGCAGATCGCCGCGATCGGCTTGCCGGCGCCGACGGCCGCCGTCACGAATTCGCGCGCGGCCGACAGCATCCGGATCGCGTCGCCGTTTACGACGCCGCCGGGCAGCACGACCGCATCGTAGTCGCCTTCGCGCGCTTCGTCGAACGTGCGGTCGACCTTCACGCGCTCGCCCTTGTCGACGTGCCGGAAACCCTGGATCTCGCCGCGCTGCTGCGAAATCACGTCGACCTGCGCGCCTTCGGCCGCGAGCGCGCGCTGCGGCTCGACGAGTTCGGCTTCCTCGAAACCGTCGACCGCGAGAATGGCTACCCTGCAATGATCCAGCCTGCCGCTCATGAATGCCTCCGTCGGAATGGCGGCACACGTCGTGCCGCGTCGATTGCGCCGCAATCGGCGTGCCGGCCGGGGAACCACCCCGCAATCACGCGAAGGCCGCCGCACGCGTGCGCGCGGCCGGCCATTCGACGTCGCCACGTACCGGCTGCAAAGATTTCAACGGGATGTAATCCGATGCGGCAGGTCGATCCGCCACGGCTACTGCAGATGGCGCGCGGCGTCGAGCATCGCGTCGGTCAGTTCGACCGTCAGCGTCAGGTGCTCGTCGGTGTCGGGCAACTGGTCGAGCGTCTGCTGCACGGCCTCGTGCAGCATCGCGTGCACGCGCATCCGTGCGCCGTCGTCGAGGTCCGCGTAACGCTCCATCGTGTCGCAGTCGAGTGCGAGCACGACCGCATGCCGCGCGGCCTCGGGCGGCGCTTCGGGCGTGAGCGCCCATGCCGCATGGAACATGATCCGGCCCGTTTCGACATCGACCTGGACGGTCGTGTCGAGATCGTCCGCGTCGATCGCGTCGCCGTCGATCTCTTCGTTCTCCAGCAAAATCCGGGAATTCGATTGCATGATGTCCTCCTGCGTGGTGGCGGTGCGCCGGTCCTGGAAACCGCGCCGCCATCGCGCCGTGCCGGCCGCGCCGGCACGACACCGTCGATTACCGCCTCAAT
>NZ_JAAGPK010000298.1:0-4713 GCF_017104685.1 Burkholderia sp. Tr-20355
TCGCGCCTGTGCGCGTCGCCGCGCCACGCCGGGCGCACGACCGCGCCTTCCGCGTCGTGGACGAGCGCGCACAGGCGCGCATTGACGGGCGCCTGCGCGCCGAAGCGCGCGGCCAGCCGCACGATCTCGCCGTTGATCCACTCGACCTCCGTCGCACGGCGCGCCGCAAGATCGTCGGACATCGACGAGCGCGCAAGCGGGTCGATCGCCAGCATCCGGCCGCCGAGCACACGGAAAGCCGCGTCGGGCAGATCGAGCATGGCAGGGACCCAGCCGGCCGGCAGCGGCGTGAGCCGCGCCGGCCGGATCGCGGCGCGTGCCAGCCAGTGCAGCGCCTCGCGCTGGGCCAGCGCGACGCAGCGACGGTACGCGCGTTGCGCAAGCTCGTCGCGCAGCGACAGGTTCGCGAGCGCATTGACCGCATTGTTCAGGTTGAGCAGCAGCTTCGCCCACTGCACGGCCCGCATGTCGCGATGCAGCGAGAGTGGCAGCCCGGCACGCGCGAATGCGCCGACGAACGGCTGCAGCGCGGACGACGCGTCGGCCGCGAGCGCGCCGGCCGAACCCTGGTGAAACGCACCGGGCCCGCGCTCGATCACATTGAACGGCACCATGCCGGCCAGCACGGTCGCTTGCGGCAGCGCGTCGCGCAACGTGTCGGCATGGTGCAGGCCGTTCTGGAAGCTGATCACGACCGTGCCGGGCCGCAGCACGCCGGCCAGTTGCCCGGCTGCCTCCCGCGTGGCGGCCGACTTCACCGCGACCAGCACGAGCCGTGCGTCGGCCGCGGCGGCCGGATCGGTCGCGAACGCGACATCGGCCGCCGCGAGCGTCGCGCGATAGCCCCGCCGGTCGGTCAGCGTGAGCCCGTGCCGGTGAATCGCATCGCCGATCCGCGCGCGGCCGACGAGCGTCACGTGCGCGCCGCCCGCCGCGAGCCGGCCGCCGAGATAACAGCCGACGGCACCTGCGCCGAACACGCAGACCGGCGCATCAGACATGCGAGTGCGCGCCGCCGTGCACGGGGCCCGCGCGCCGCTCGACTTCGCGGCGCACCTCGGCGCGCAGCCCCGCGAAGAACGCGACTTCGGCGACGACGAACAGCGGCCCGACCATCAGGCCGACCAGGTCGTCGACGAACGCGGGCTTGCGCCCTTCGAACCAGTGCCCGACGAATTGCACGATCCAGCCGACGACGAACGCGCCGATGCCGATCGCGAGCCATTGCGCGGTCGGCAGCAACGCGAGCGACTGCGCGGCCCACAGGCCGAGCGCGAACAGCGCGGTCATCATGATCCCGAACCGCAGGTCGAGGCGCAGGTAGAACACGACGAACGCGACCGCGAGCAGCAGCGCCGGCGACAGCGCGACGCCGGCCAGCATCCCGACCGCCGGCCGCGACAGCAGCACCTCGACCGCGAACACGATCATCGGGATGCCGACCAGATGCGTCGCGATGTTGCGCGCGTCGCGATGGTAGGCCGCATACTGCGAAAGATGGTCTTCGAGCGTCTTCATCGCGTCTCCTGGTCGGTTATTGAGCGCTATGATGCGCGTCACGCCCGACAACCTCTGTCAGCTACCCGACATCGCGTGCCCATGCCAGCTCCGCTCGCCCCGTACCTGCCGCAGATCGAAGCGAACCCGTGGTTCGCCGCGCTGCCGCCCGCGTTGCGCGCGGACCTGCTCGCCGGCGCGGCGCTGCGCCGCCTGCCGGCCGGCCACGCGCTGTTCCGGCGCGGCGACCCGCCGTGCGGGCTGTACGCGGTCCTGGCCGGTTCACTCACGATAGGTGCGGTCGACCCGCAGGGCAAGGAAGCGCTGCTGACGGTGGCCGAGCCCGTCACGTGGTTCGGCGAAATCGCGCTGTTCGACGGCCAGCCGCGCACGCACGACGCCATCGCGCTCGACGACGCGCTGCTGCTGCACGTCCCGCAGGCCGCGCTGCTCGCGATCCTCGATGCGACGCCGCAATACTGGCGGCAGTTCGCGCTGCTGATGGCGCAGAAGCTGCGCCTGAGCTTCCTGACCGTCGAGGCGATGAGCGTGATGCCGGCCGCGCAGCGGCTCGCCGCGCGCCTGCTGATGATCGCCGAAGGCTACGGCGGCATCAGCGCCGGGCGCACGCGCGTGCGGCTGTCGCAGGAAACGCTCGCGTCGATGCTGTCGCTGACGCGGCAGACCACCAACCAGTTGCTGAAGGCGCTGCAGGCCGACGGCGTCGTGCGGCTGCATGTCGGCGAGATCGAGCTGGTCGACATCGACGCGCTGCGCCGCGCGAGCGGGCTGGGCGACGGCACGCGCTGAGCAGCGCGTACCGCGCTGTCGCACGCCGCCCCGCCGCCGCCGCGTTGCGCTATCGTGTCGGCTCGTCCGATCTCCCCGCGCCCCATCTTGAATCCATCGACCGCCGCCGCCCCGCCCCGTCATCCGTGGCCCGTCTTCGTCGCGTTCCTGCGGCTCGGCCTCACGTCGTTCGGCGGCCCGGTCGCGCATCTCGGCTACTTCCGCGCCGAATTCGTCACGCGGCGCGGCTGGCTCAGCGAACGCACATATGCGGATCTCGTCGGGCTGTGCCAGTTCCTGCCGGGGCCCGCGAGCAGCCAGGTCGGGATGGCGATCGGCCTCGCGCGCGCCGGCTATGCGGGCATGTTCGCCGCGTGGCTCGGCTTCACGTTGCCGTCGGCGCTGCTGATGATGCTGTTCGCGCTCGGCGTTCACGCGACGGGCGCACCGATCGAAGCCGGCGCGCTGCACGGGCTGCGCATCGTGTCGGTCGCGGTGATCGCGCAAGCCGTCTGGGGGATGGCGCGCACGCTGTGCCCCGATGCGCGCCGCGTCACGCTGATGGCCGCGGCCGCGTGCGTCGCACTGCTCGCGCCGGCCGCGTGGACGCAAATCGCGGTGATCGCCGCGGCCGGTGCCGCCGGCCTCGCACTGTTGCCGCAACCGGCACGCGACGCGCACGAACCGTTGCCGCTTCACGTGTCGCACCGCGCGGGCATGCTGTGGCTCGCGCTGTTCGCGGCGCTGCTCGTCGCGCTGCCGTTCGCGGCCCGCGCGCTCCACTCCGATACGCTCGCCGTCGTCGATGCGTTCTTCCGCACCGGCGCCCTCGTGTTCGGCGGCGGGCACGTGGTGTTGCCGCTGCTGCAGGCGGCCGTGGTCGCGCCCGGCTGGGTCGGCGATTCGACGTTCCTTGCCGGGTACGGCGTCGCGCAGGCCGTGCCGGGACCGCTGTTCACGTTCTCGGCGTTCCTCGGCGCCTCGCTGCGCGACGCGCCGAACGGCTGGCTCGGCGGCACGCTCGCGCTGGTCTCGATCTTCGCGCCGTCGTTCCTGCTGATTGCCGGCACCGCACCGTTCTGGGAGCGCCTGCGCCGCAGCACGCGCATGCAGGCCGCGCTCGCGGGCGTGAACGCAGCCGTCGTCGGGCTGCTGCTCGCCGCGCTCTATCACCCGGTCTGGACCGACACGATCGTCGCACCGCGCGACCTGGCCGCCGCGCTCGTCGCCTACGTCGCGCTGGTGTTCTGGCGCGTGCCGCCATGGGCCGTCGTGCTTGCGAGCGCGGCACTCGGCTGGGCGCTCGGGCTGGCCGCCTGATCCGGCACGCGCGCCGCCTGCCCGCGCGACAAAAAACAAAAAAGCCCTCGAAACGAGGGCTTTTTCGGGGTGCTGCGCGCCGTGGCGGCGCGCCGGCGCCGGACTTACGCGAAGTTCTTCGCCGCGAAGTCCCAGTTCACGATGTTCCAGAACGCTTCGACGAACTTCGGACGTGCGTTGCGGTAGTCGATGTAGTACGCGTGTTCCCACACGTCGATCGTCAGCAGTGCCTTGTCGGCGGTCGTCAGCGGCGTCGCCGCGTTGCTCGTCGACACGATGTCGAGCGAACCGTCAGCCTTCTTCACGAGCCATGCCCAGCCCGAACCGAACGTGCCGACTGCGGCCTTCGTGAACGCTTCCTTGAAGGCGTCGTACGAACCCCACTTCGCGTTGATCGCGTCGCCCAGCGCGCCCGTCGGTGCGCCGCCGCCGTTCGGCGACAGGCTGTTCCAGAAGAACGTGTGGTTCCAGATTTGCGCGGCGTTGTTGAAGATGCCGCCCGACGACTTCTTCACGATCTCTTCCAGCGACAGGTTTTCGAATTCCGTGCCCGGGATCAGATTGTTCAGGTTCGTCACATAAGCCTGATGGTGCTTGCCGTAGTGGTACTGGATCGTCTCGAGCGAGATGGTCGGCGCGAGTGCGTCTTCAGCGTACGGGAGCGGCGGGAGCGTATGAGCCATGGCGATTCCTTCGTTGAGTATGTAGGGAGGGCGTGTTGGATGCTGCCGAGCGTCCGATTGTAGGCGAGACCGAATAACCCCGCAAACTCGCGGGCCATTTATCCGCGGTATGCGGAAAAGCGATGTTCGCGCGACGTCCGGCAGGACGAACCCGACGATGCGCAGCATCCGTTCCCGCTCACGATGCGTCCGTTGCGGCGGCCTTCGCCCGCCTTACGGCGATTACGTCAGATCGTATCGGTCAGCCGCGGCTGCACGTCGGCGAGCGACACGTCGGCCGAGCCTTCGGCGAGATGCACGGTCAGGCGCCGCTGCGGCTTCAGCGCGTTCGGCGCGCGCACCGCGCGGCCCGTCTGCGCATCGATCAGCGCCGCATAGCCGCGCTCGAGCGTGCGCTGCGGGCTCAGCACCTCGAGCCGCGCCG
>NZ_JAAGPK010000299.1:0-4630 GCF_017104685.1 Burkholderia sp. Tr-20355
TGGCCGGCGTCGCGACGCCGAAGGCGAACGGAATGTCGACGTCGAGCGGACGCGCGACGACGCCGTCCACCGGCAGCGCGACACCGGTGGCCGGATCGACGATGCCGATTCCGATACCCGCGCGCGCGGCCATCACCGCATTCAGCGACGCATTGGTTTCGACGAACACACGCGCGTCGACGCGTGCGGCGGCGAACGCCGCGTCGATTCGCTGGCGCAGCCGGTGCCGGTTCGCGACCGTCACGATGCGGCGGCGCGCGAGGTCGCGCAGCGCGATGCGCGGCTTCGCCGCGAGCGGATCGCCGGCGGGCAGTACGGCGACGCAAGGCGTCTGCGCGATCCAGTGCACGTCGAGCCCGGCATGCGCCATCGGCAGCGTGACGACGCCGACGTCGGCCGTGCCGGCCAGCACTTCGTGCACGACATGCTCGGCTGACTCGCTGCGCAACTGGTAATGCGGCGCGTGCACGTCGTCGGGCAGCGCGGCCAGCGCGGCCGGCACGAGCGTGGCCGCGAGCGACGGCGTCGCCGCGATGCGTACCGGTTCGGCCGTTGCGTCGCCGAGCGCGCGAGCACGCGCCTCGATCGCGCGCAGGCCGACCAGCGAGCGCTCGACTTCCTCGTACAGCAGGAAGGCGCGCCGCGTCGGCGTGACGCGCGGGCCGTGCCGGTCGAACAGCGCGTAGCCGAGATCGGCTTCGAGCTCCTGGATCTGCCGCGTGACGGCCGGCTGCGAGCGGCCGAGCAGTTCGCCCGCGCCGGTCACGCTGCCGGCCGACATGACCGCGGAAAAGGCTTCGAGTTGATGCAACTCCATGACGCGTTCCGATGATGCGATTTGCGCATTGTAGGAGTGCGAGTATGCGTGATTCATATAATGATTTTTGCTATCGACAGCGCGAAAACTGCGAAGCGTGCGATCGTGTCGGCGGCGGGGAGCGCACGCAAACACCTCGATTGCGATCGTCGCCATGAAGAAAACGCCCATCGAATCAACGCGCTGCGGTGCGTGCCGATGCATCGTGCGAAGCGGGGCGAACGGACGACCGCTCGCGAGCGCGATCCGCTTCGCGCCGCGCGCGATATCGATATGCGCAAAACTTCGTTGGATCGTCCCGACCCGGATGGTTACATGCCCTCACTCTTTTCGACTGACTGAAGCTGGGGGACGCATGAAGGTTTCGGGGAACGACGCACGCGGCGCATGGCGGCGCGTGCTGGGCACGGTGGCGGCGCTCGCTGCCGCGTGGGGCTTGTCGACGGGCGGTGTGCTCGCGGCCGGCGTGTCGGGCGAGCCGGTGGTGATCGGCGTGAGCGGGCCGCTCACGGGCCAGGACGCGCAATACGGCGAACAGTGGAAGCGCGGCTTCGATCTCGCGCTCGACGAGATCAACGGCAGCGGCGGCATTCACGGCCGGCCGCTCGCGATCGACTTCCAGGACAGCCGCAGCGATCCGCGCCAGGCCGTCGCGATCGCGCAGAAGTTCGTCGCCGATCCGCGCATCGCGATCGAGCTGGGCGACTTCTCGAGCGCGACGTCGATGGCCGCGTCGCCGATCTATCAGCGCGGGCAACTGGTGCAGTTCGGCTTCACGAACTCGCATCCGGATTTCACGAAGGGCGGCGACTACCTGTGGAGCACCGCGCTGAGCCAGGCCGAGGAGCAGCCGCTGCTCGCGCGTTATGCGGTGAAGGAACTCGGCTTCAAGCGGATCGCGGTGCTGTACCTGAACACCGACTGGGGCCGCACCAGCAAGGACATCTTCGCGAAGGCGGTCGCCGGGCTCGGCGCGCAGGTCGTCGCGGCCGAAGGCTACCAGCCGGCGGAAAAGGACTTCCGCTCGACGCTCGTGCGGATCGGCGCGTCGAACCCCGATTCGATCGTGCTGATTTCCTACTACGCGGACGGCGCGCAGATCGTGCGGCAGGCGCGCACGTCGGGCGTCGCGCTGCCGATCGCGGCGGTCGGCTCCGTGTATTCGCCGAAGTTCCTCGAACTGGGCGGCACGGCCGTCGAAGGCGTCTATACGGAATCGAACTTCTTCCCGGCCGAGCCGCGCCCCGAGGTGCAGGCGTTCGTACAGCGCTATCGCGCCAAATTCCACGCCGATCCCGATTCGTTCGTCGCGCGTGCCTACGACGCGTTGATCCTGTCGGCCGAGGTGCTGCGCCGCTACGGCACGACGCGCCAGGCCGCGCACGACGGCTTCGCGAAGGTCAGCGACGTGCCGAGCGTGATCTTCGGCAAGGTGCGCTTCGATCCGCAGACGCGCCGCGTGGCCGGCGCGCGCACCGTGTACCTGGTCGTGAAGCAGGGGCAGTGGGCGCTGTGGGACGGCGCGAAACCGCAGCTCGCCGCGCGCTGATTCCGCATGAACCGCATGCAAGTGACGGACGCATCGTGATGGCTTCCTGGCTCGACTACACGCTCAACGGCCTCATCGTCGGCAACATCTACGCGCTGCTCGCGGTCGGGCTCGCGCTGATCTTCGGCGTGTCGCACCTGATCAACTTCGCGCACGGCTCGGTCTACATGGTCGGCGCGTTCATCGGCTGGCTGTGCCTGACGCGCTTCGGCCTGCCGCTGCCGGTCGCGCTGGCGGCGGTCGTCGTCGGCTGCGGCGCGCTCGGTATCGCGATCGAGCGGATCGGGTTGCGGCCGCTGCGCCACGCGGCGCGCATCGCGCCGCTGCTCGCGACGATCGGCATCAGCTTCATCCTCGACCAGCTCGCGCAGCTTGCGTTCGGCGCGGATCCGCGTGCGGTGCCGACGCCGCTGCCCGACTGGCATGTGCGGATCGCCGGCGCGACGCTCGGCTCGCTCGACCTGCTGATCGCGGGTATCGGCATCGCGGCGGCCGCGCTGCTGTACGGCTTCCTGCGTTTCACGCGGCTCGGCTGGGCCGTGCGCGCGACCGCGCAGGATCGCGACGCGGCGCTGCAGATGGGCGTCGACGTCGACCGCGTGAACCAGACCGTGTTCGCGATCGCGTGCGCGCTCGGCGGCGTGAGCGGGCTCCTGGTCGGCATGTACTACAACAGCATCGATCCGGCGATGGGCTTCCAGGCGACGCTGAAGGGCGTCGTCGCGCTGCTGATCGGCGGGCTCGGCAACGTGCCGGGCGCGATCGCCGGCAGCCTGCTGCTCGGTCTCGTCGAAAGCTACGGCGTCGCGCTGTTCGGCACGAGCTATCGCGACCTGTTCGCGTTCGGGCTGCTGATCGTGTTCCTCGTGTGGCGGCCGAACGGCCTGTTCAGCGCCAACCGCGCGCTGCCGCCCGAGCCGATGACGGGCACCTTCCTCGCGGCCGCGAAGGCCGTGCGCGTGCCGCGCCCGGTGCTCGTCGCGCTGATCGTGCTGGCGGCCGTGCTGCCGTGGCTCGGCGCGTCGCCGTACGTGCTGCAGACGCTGACCAATGCATGGCTGTACGGATTGCTCGCGCTGAGCCTCACGCTCGTCGCGGGCACGGTCGGGCAGATCTCGCTTGGCCACGCGGCGCTGCTCGTGATCGGCGCGTATGCGTCGGCGTTGTTGTCGTCGGATCTCGGCTGGTCGCCGGCCGTGACGATTCCGTGCGCGGGCGTCATCACGGCCGTGCTCGGCACGCTGCTCGTCTATCCGGCATTCCGGCTGCGCGGGCACTACGTGTCGATCGCGACGCTCGGCATCGGCGAAGTGGTGAGCCTCGTGATCCTGAACTGGGACGGCCTGACGCGCGGCCCGCTCGGCATCACCGGCATCGCGCCGCTGCCGTGGGCGGGCACCGCGCGCGCCGCGTACTGGTTCACGTTCGCGGTGCTCGTCGCGTTCGCGCTCGTGCAGGTGCGGCTGCTGCGCTCGCATCTGGGCCGCACGCTGCGCGCGGTGCGCGAGGACGACGTCGCCGCGCGCGCGCACGGCATCGCGCCGAACCGCTACAAGGCGATCGCGTTCGCCGTCGGCGGCGTCGCGGCCGGCGTGAGCGGCGGCATTGCCGCGCACCTGTACAGCTACATCAATCACCAGACCTTCGATTCGCAGGTGTCGATCCTCGCGCTGACGATGGTGATCCTCGGCGGGCTCGGCAACGTGCTCGGCGGCATCGCGGGCGCGATCGCGCTGATCGGGCTGCCCGAGCTGTTCCGCTGGGCGGCCGACTACCGGATGCTGATCTACGGCCTCGTGCTGCTGCTGCTCGTCCGGTTCCGGCCGCAGGGCCTGCTCGGTACGGTGTGAGGAGAGGAATGCGATGACGACCACTCGACCCTTGCTCGACGTGCAGGGATTGACGCGCCGCTTCGACGGCGTGACCGCGCTCGACGGCGCGAGCCTGACGCTGGCCGACGGCGAACTGCTGAGCGTGATCGGGCCGAACGGCGCGGGCAAGTCGACGCTGTTCAACCTGATCGCGGGGGGCGACCGGCCCGACGCGGGCCGCGTGACGTTCGACGGCCGCGACATCACGGGCACGGCGCCCGAACGGCTCGCGGCGCTTGGCATCGCGCGCACGTTCCAGCACGGCCGCGTGTTCGGCAACCTGAGCGTGCTCGACAACGTGCTGATCGGCGCGCATGCGCGGCTGCGCGCGGCGCGGCCGGGCTGGGATCGGGAGAGCGGCCGTGAGGGGAAGTGGGTTAAGGTCAGGGTGAA
>NZ_JAAGPK010000300.1:0-4486 GCF_017104685.1 Burkholderia sp. Tr-20355
TCCGGATCGCGCGCGGCCGCCCGGGCGGCCGGCGCTTCGTCCGTCAGGTCGACGATCTTCACGTTGACGCGCGGCGGCGAGCCATCCGTCTTCGTTCGCGTGCCGCCGCCGGCCGGTTCCTCGAGGTCGGCGGGCCGCGTGCGCAACGCCTGCGCGTCCTCGCTGCGCCGGTCGTTGCGCGCGGCCGACGTGTGGTCCAGTTCGGTTTCGTCGTGCTGCTGATCGACGCGCGCGCGTTCCTGGCTCGCGCGCTGGGTGCTGCGGGCGTTGTTCGCCGTGCTGGCCGTTTCGCTTTCGGCGGCCGTCTGCGCGAGGCTGCGCGGCGCCTGCGTGTCGGCGCCGCTTGCCTGCCGGATCGCTTCGCTCGTCTGCGCAAGGGTGTGATCGAGCAGTTCGAGCCGCGTCTTCGGGACGACGTTCGGCGTCGTGGTCATCTCGCCGTCCGGGCCGAACGACAGGCGCTCGCCGGTTCCCGTCACGTCGTCGATGCGCGTGCCGTTGGTCCATTCCTTCGGCGAGGCCGACACGACGGACAGCGTGCCGTCCTCGCCGAGCACCACCGATTTGCCGGGCGGCATCTGCTTGCTGGACGTCTTGTCGAGCACGCGGATCGGTTGGTTGTCGTAGGTCAGGATCTTGTCGCCGACCATCAGCATGCCGTCGGGCGACACCTTCACGGCTTCCCCGTCGAGCGTCGCCCGGGTGCGGCCGTAGGCGAGCGACGACACGTCGCCCTTGTTCAGGATCCGGCCGAGCATCTGGCTGTCGACCGTGACGGTGTCGCCGTCGGCCCCGCGGATCGGCACCGGCCGGCCGGTGTGCGTGCGCACCGACGTCACCGCGCGTTCCTTCAGGCCGCCGGCGGCCATCAGCGCGACGTTGGTGATCCCGGACTTGAGCTGCTCGCCGGCCGCCTTCGTGTCGCCCTTGACGAAATAGTCGTAGCCCGCTTCGCCGAACGCCTCGACCGCGCCGCCCACGCCCGTCACGACCGCGGTGGCGCGCGCGCCGGTGGTAAGCACCGACGCGACCTTCGGCGTGCGCGTGAGCGCCGTGACCGCGCGCGTGAACAGCTTGCTGCCGGCGAGCTTCGCGGCGCCCGCCGCGCCCATCGGCACGAGGTTGATGAAGTCGGCCCGCGCGCCCGCGTCGGTAAACGGATTGAGACTGCGCCCGTGGTCGGCGCGGTTGGCCAGATCGAGGCCCGCGCTCGTCATCGTCGCGCCGATCGCCGTGTACATCATCCCCGCGCCGAGGATGTTCAGCGGCACGCCGACGATCGCGCCGATGCCGGTGCCGTCGAGCAGCGTGCCGAGACCTTCGAGCGCCATCCCGCCGACCATCATGCCGATGTTCAGGCCCGTGCTGGTCAGCGTGTTCAGGAAACTGTCGAAGCCGCTTTCGTGATGCGCGGCCTTCGACACGAGCTGCAGCGAGCCGTCCGCGTTGTGACCGGTCGCGATGTCGACGGTGCCGTCCTTCGACAGCTCGTTGTTGTCGATGTAGTCGTTGATGTCGTTGTAGGTGCTCGCCGTCTCGTCGACGTACTGCGTGCCGTCCTTGCCGCTGACCTTGAACAGCGCGCTGGTGGTCATGCCGGCATCCTTGGCGGCGTAGACCATCGGCAGCACGTTGACCTGCGTCGTCGCGCCGCCGCCGATCGACAGCAGCTTGTCGCGCACGCTGTTGATCGTCGACAGCTTGTCCTTGTCGGTGTAGCGCGCGACATCGTCTTTCGTCGGCGATACGGGATCCGAACCATTGCTCGACGATGCCGTGTTCGGCACGTCGGGCTGCATGCCGAGCGCGACGCCGATCAGGTTGCGCTGCTCGTTGTCGGTCAGCTTGCCGAACGCGATCGTATCGCCGTTCTGCGTGCTCGCGCTCGCCGCGTCGAGCAGCGAGTTCGACAGCTCGCCGCGGTGCGCCTCGTAGAAGTCGTGCAGCGCCTTCTTGTAGTCGTTGCCGGCGTCAGAGTCGGGCGCCGCGTAGCGCAGCCGCTCGTCGAGTCCCGCGTCGAATTGATCCATCAATACCTGCTGATGCGACGTCTCGCTCAGCAGTTGCAGACGTTGCACCGCATTGTCGGCCTGCGTGACGGCCGCCTTCGCCTTGTCGAGCGGGTCCTGGTACAGGTTGGGCCGCGGCATCGACGGCGCCGGGATCATGTCGTCGCCCGCGACGGTGCGAAAACGCATCGGCGGCGGATTCGCGGCTGCCCAGTCGTCGTACTGCTTCTGCACCGACGCGAGCGTGCTCTTCGCCTGCGTCTGCTGGATGCGCGCCTGCGACAGCGCGAGCTGGGTCGCGCGCTCGTTGACCGAATCCGACATCCGGCCGTCGGCCGCGCGGATCGCGCCCGCGACGGTCTGCATGCGCTTCACGTCGAGCATCGTCGGGCCGGCCTGCGCGGCGGACGGGCCCGACGACTGCGGCAGCAGGAACGGGCTGTCGAGCAGCGGCGACGCGGGCAGCGACGCTGCGCCGTTGGACCCGGGCAACTTCGGCGGGGCCAGCGGCGATGCGCTCGGCAGCGTTGGCGTGCCGGCGGGAGCGGCCGACGTCGCCGTCGACAACGACGATGCGGGCAGCCCCGGCAGGCCGTTCGCGGTCGACAGCGACGGGGTCAGCAGCGGCGGTTGAAGCCTCGGCTTCGTGAATATCGATTGCGCGTTCACCTGCGCCTTGATCTGCGATGCCTGATCGTCGTACTGCTGCGCGAGCGTCGCACCGTACGCGACGACGAAACCGTCGTGCGCGATGCTTGCCTGCTGCTTCGCCTGATCGAGCTTCGCATACGCATCGCCGAGGTCCATATCGACCTGCGGATCCTTGATCATCGCGTGCGGATTGTCCTTGTGCCACGCGTTGGATGCGTCCAGCTTCTTCGTATAGTCGGCCTGCAGCGCGTCGACCTGCCGCTGCGCGGACAGCATCTGCAGATAACCGCCGCTCGTGTTCGCGGCCGTCTGCGCGCGGGCGAGCGCGGTCTTCGCGTCCGACACCGCATTCGCGACGACCACCGTCGGTCCTTCCTTGCCGCTGGCCGAATCGTAGTGCTGCTGCGCGTTCGTGAGCGCCAGGCTGTCGTTGGCCGCGCCGTACGCGGCGTTCGCGTAGTTCGCATCCTTCGCGGCGGACGTGACCGCCTGCTGCGCGGCATCCTGCGAAGCGGGGGCATCGGGCATCGTGACCTGCAGTTCCAGCGGCTGCAGCGCATCGTTCAGCCGCCCGACGCCCGCATCGAGCGCGGCCTTGTAGTCCGGATCGGCGAGGTACGACTGGAACTGCGTATACGCGAGGTTGGAATTCGCGACGTCCGCGAAGTATTTCGACGCGCCCACGGCCGCCTTCGCGCTGGCGGTCTGCCAGTCGTCGTAGAGCCGGATCTGCAGCGGATTCTTGCAGTCGCCCGGCTGCGGTACCCAGTTCGGATCGTTCGCATGATCGGGGAAGGCGGCCAGCAGCGTCTTGAACTGCTGGTCGGCCGCGTGCTGCGCGTCGCCGGCGTCCGTCACCTTGCCGGAATCGTCGATCTTCATCCCGGCCGGCATGTCGGCGTTCGCCTGTTCGCCGTACAGGATCATGTAGCCGGCGTCGGTGGTCACGTTCAGCTCGCGCTGCGCGGTGTCGGCCGCCGTGCGCGCCTTCGCGTAGTCGGCCTGCGCGGTCTTGCGGTCGTCGGCCGTCGACTCGGGATCGCGGTTGACCAGGTGCAGCACGTTCTGCGCGCCCTGCAGCGTCTGCGATGCGTTGTCGTAGTTCGTCTGCGCGTCCTGGATCGCTTTCTGCACCGCGCGCGTCTTGTCGTTTTCGACGGTGATGTCGGGCGGCGGCGCCGTATATTGCGCGGCCATGTTCTGGATCAGCGACGTCGCGGACTGGATCTCGGCGTTGGTCGGCTTCGACGGATCGGTGGCCAGCGATGCGGTGACGGGAATCGGCGGGGCGATGCTCGGGCTCGCGGGCCCGGCGGCGGGATCGTCCTTTTTCGGCGGCGGCGGAGGCGGCGGGGGCGGCGGTGCGACGACCGGATTCAGCGTTTCCGACAGGAAGCGCTGCCAGTTGACACCCAGTCCCACTCCGTCGATCAACAGCATGCTCGTCTCCGTTGAACCGCCCAATGCGCGGCACGCGCGGCGCCCTGCGCGCCGCGACGTGATCGTTCGAGTGTACGGACGCACCCGGCGACGGGAACGCCGCTGTTTCGTAGCGGCAGGAAGGGGCCGGCACCCGGGCGCCGTGCGGGCTACGAGACGGGCGCCGCGTGCGGCAGCCGTGCCGCGCGGCGTGGTTCGGACCCCTGAAAGCGACGCGCGTGCAGGGCGCCGCGCGCGCTCATGCGGTCACTGATCGAGACACCGCACGCACAGCCGCTTCGTCTGGCTCGCCGACAAGCCGTGGCACATCATCACGACCGGGCGCGCATGGCACGACGGCGGGTCGGCGGAGGCAGCCGGCAACGGCAGCCTGCGCGCGCGATCGG
>NZ_JAAGPK010000301.1:0-4522 GCF_017104685.1 Burkholderia sp. Tr-20355
TGTCGAGTGCGTGCTCGCGCTGCGCCGCCCGCGCGACGTCCAGCGCGACGATGTTGCTCGTGCCTTCCCAGATCGAGCCGAGATGCGCATCGCGCACGAGCCGTGCATCGCTCCATTCCTCGATGTAGCCGGTGCCGCCGCGCACTTCCATCGCGTCGCCCGTCACGCGGCGCGCATCGCGGCACGCGCGGAACTTGATCAGCGGCGTCAGGATCCGCACGCAGCGCGCGGCCTGCTCGTCACCGGCGTCGGCGTGCGGCAGCAGCAACGCGATCTGCATGAACATCGCGCGGGCGGCCTCGGCCGGCAGCAGCATTTTCATCAGCTGACGCTGCATCAGCGGCATCTCGATCAGCTTGCGGCCGAACGCCTCGCGATGCGCGGCGACGTGCAGCGCCTCGTTCAGCGCGCGCCGCATCAGCCCCGCCGCGCGCACGCCGTTCGACAGCCGCGACATGTTGATCATGTCGGCCATCTGGTGAAAGCCGCGGCCGATCTCGCCGATCAGCCAGGCCTGCGCACCGTCGAGCACGATCTCGCCGCTCGCCATCGAACGGCTGCCGAGCTTGTCCTTCAGGCGCACGATCCGGTAGCGGTTGCGCGTGCCGTCGGGCAGCGTCTTCGGCAGCAGGAACAGCGCGAGGCCCTTGATGCCGTCCGGCGCGCCGTCGGGCCGCGCGAGCACCATCGCGAGGTCGGCATCCGCGTTCGAGCAGAACCACTTGTCGCCGGTCAGGCGCCAGACGGTCCCGCCGTGCGCGTCCGTCTCGCGCGCGGCGCGCGTCGCGATCCGCGCGACGTCGGAGCCGGCCGCCTGCTCGGTCATGAACATCGCCCCCTGGTACAGCGTGTCGAAGTCGCGCGACGCGAGCATCGGCAGATAACGCGCGACGAGCGCCGGATCGCCGAAGCGGCGCAGCGTGCGCGTCAGCGAGTCGGTCATGCTGACCGGGCAGCACAGCCCGAACTCCGCCTGCACGAACAGGAACGTCAGCGCGTACTTGACGAGCGGCGGCACGGATTGCGCCCCGTGGCTCATCGACGCGAGCCCGAGCTCCGCATACGCAACGCGTTCGAGCGCGACATACGCGGGATCCTTGTCGATCCGCTGCACGGCCTCGCCGCGCCGGTTGCGATGCGCGAGCACGGGCGGATGCTTGTCCGCGCGCGATGCCCATTCGTCCAGTTCGCCGGACACGCGTGCGCCGAGCGCGCGCAGTTGCGGCTCGAGTTCGGCATAGTGCGCATCGCCGAGGTGCAGCTTCAGCAACGCGCCGAGGTCGGTGTCGGCGGTGAAGAAATTGATGCCCCGGCTGTCGGGGATGTTGGATGTGCCGGGGTCCGGCGCGCCAGCGGTGTCGTTCATGCGAGTTGTCTCCTGAGTTGCCTGCGCGTTGATCCGGCCGGGCGCCGCCGCCCGCTGCCGGCTCCGCGCGAAACCTTCCGCAGAGCGTAGGCGCGCGATCGATAAGCGTCCAATACAGGATTCATCCGGTACGATAGATGTCGCTTATCGATGCCGACGCCAGGAGGAGACACCGTGGAACTGAGGCAATTGCGCTATTTCGTGGCGGTCGCGGAGGAGCTGCATTTCGGGCGCGCGGCGAAGCGCCTGTTCATCTCGCAGCCGGCGCTGAGTTTCGACATCCGCAAGTTCGAGGACACGCTCGGCGTGCAGCTCTTCTCGCGCACCAACAAGACCGTCGCGCTGACCAACGCGGGCGAGGTGCTGCTCGGCGAGGCACGCCGGCTGCTGCTGCAGGCGGCCGAGGCCGAGCGCCTGACGGTGCGCTCCGCGTCGGGCCTCGCGGGCCGGCTGCGGATCGGCTTCGTCCATTCGATGCTGTATCGCGGGCTGCCCGACGCGGTACGGCGCTTCGAAACCGACTACCCGGGCGTCGAGGTCGTGCTGAGCGAGATGAACACGCATGCGCAGGTACAGGCGATCCAGCGTGGCCAGATCGATCTCGGCTATGCGCACTGGGGCCACTTCCCGCCCGAAGTCGAATCGGTGCCCGTCTATGCGGAGCCGTTCGTGTGCTGCCTGCCGGCCGCGCATCCGCTCACGCGGCGCAGACAAGTCGCGCTCGCCGCGCTTGCGACGGAACCGTTCATCCTGTTTCCGCGCGAAGCGGCGCCGCACTATCACGACCTGATCATCGCGCAGTGCGTGAACGCGGGATTCAGTCCGTTGATCCGCCACGAAGCGCGGCTGTGGCAGACGATCCTGTCGATGATCGAGTTCGGGATGGGGGTCGCGCTGGTGCCGCGCGTGCTGCAGCAGGCGAAGAGCGACCGGCTCGCGTTCCGGCCGCTGAAGGATGCGTCGCTCGAATCGCGCACGCTTGCGCTCAAGCGCAGCGGCACCGCCGAGCCGGTCGCGCTACGCTTCGCCGACTACGTGCGCGCATCGATCGACGGGCTGCCCGCGCTCGCGGGCTGAACGAGCGGTCGGCGGCGGATGCCGGCGGACATTCGAAAAAATTTGCAGAAAGGGCTTTACAGACCCTCAAAGCCCTGACATAATTTCAGCTTCTTTGGGCGGTTAGCTCAGCGGTAGAGCACTGCCTTCACACGGCAGGGGTCACTGGTTCGATCCCAGTACCGCCCACCAAAGAATTCAAGGCCCTGCGTCTCACGACGCAGGGCCTTTTCGTTTTGCCGCGCCGGATTCACGACGCAGCCGTTGTCACCTCCTCCACGTATCCGCGGCCTCGATCAACACGCCCCTGCGTGCGCGCGCGCGGATTTTCACCTGCGGAAAATCAATGTCCTCGCGGTCAACGCGCTGGAGTTCCGTGCGCTTTTCCAACAATATCGCCGCATTGCCAATCGGAATCCCGCGCAGGAACGCTGTCTCTCAAACTTTTATGGCCATCGATGCGCGTCAA
This sequence comes from Burkholderia sp. Tr-20355, assembly GCF_017104685.1. Lineage (NCBI taxonomy): Bacteria > Pseudomonadati > Pseudomonadota > Betaproteobacteria > Burkholderiales > Burkholderiaceae > Burkholderia > Burkholderia sp. Tr-20355. The sequence continues at coordinate 2,892 of NZ_JAAGPK010000301.1, forward strand.
TTTGCCAAGCATCGATTGCTTGTATCGGCTGATGCAAATCAGGGAAATGCGCGATCAACGGCAAAATCGTTCATTTCTTCGCGGATCAACGTCCGCTGGTACCACACCGTCTTCCGACCCGGCGGACGAACAAAGATCAGACATTTCATTCAGGTCATTAGCAAGCTTTCAACACGAAAGAAAGAAAATTGCCAGTGTAATTTTTGGTAATTCTTCTGTAACATTTGTAGAAATCCGGATGCATAGAATCCTTACACCAAATAACAACCAGCCGAATCGGCATCGCATTTAGGCACGAAATCTTGACTTGCGATGGTCAGAGCTGGTGATAGAGATTGACACCCATGGCACAAGAGAAGAACGACTACACCCTGTGGCTTACCGGTCTGAGCGGCGCCGGCAAGTCAACCCTCTCGCGCGAGATCGCCAGGCAGTTGCGCGCGCGCGATATTCCGACATGCATACTCGACGGCGACGAATTGCGGGCGGGCGTGTCTCCCGATCTCGGTTTCTCGCGGGAAGATCGTACCGAGAACTGCCGTCGCACCGCCGAAATGGCGAAATTGCTCAATGCGCAGGGTTTTACCGTCATCGTCGCGCTGATCTCGCCTTATGAAGCCGACCGGCAACGGGCACGACATATCGTGGGCGCAGATCGGTTCGTCGAGGTTTATCTGAAAACCGATATTGCAACCTGTTCCGCACGCGATCCGAAGCAGCTTTACGCAAAAGCGTTCACCGGCCAGACGACGCAATTCACCGGCATCTCGGATCCCTACGAAGTTCCGGCCGCGCCCGATGTCGTCGTCGAAACCGGAGCGATGGATATCGCGTCTTCGGTTGCGCACATCATGGCCTTCGAGCGGCAGCGGTTCACGCACGTTTGATACCGCGTGGTTTTATTCCCCTTCAGGCAACGCGCGGTTCACGTTGCACCGACTGGACCGGCCGTCATGGCCGGTCCGGCGCAGGAAACACCACACGGCGGAGTCGCCGTCACCGCCAAACCGGTCCGGTCCACCGGCATTCACCGAATGTCCGCCGGTAAAGCCGCAACGCGCTGCGACATGATCGAGTCGCGGCCACGCGAGCACGGCCGAATCGTTGCACGACTTACCCCACCCGCTCCGCCGTCGCATCGAACGCATGCTTCGCCTTGTCGACGATCTCGTCGACTTCCGCCTCGCGAATCACGAGCGGCGGCGACAGCAGCATCCGGTCGCCGGTCGCGCGCATGATCAGGTGGTCGTTGAAGCAGAAGTCGCGGCAGATCGTGCCGATATCGACGTCCGCACCGAACCGCTCGCGCCGGCCGCGATCGCGCGCAAGCTGAACGCCTGCGACGAGCCCCGCGCCCGCGATCTCCCCGACGATCGGATGGTCACCCAGCGCATCGCGCAGCCGACGCTGGAAATACGGCCCGATATCGGTCTTCACGCGCTCGACGATGCCTTCGTCGCGCAGCAGCTTCAGGTTCGCGACCGCGACGGCCGCCGCCACCGGGTGGCCCGAGTACGTGAGGCCGTGATTGAATTCGCCGTTGTCGATGATCGGCCGCGCCACGCGCTCGTGAATGCCGACCGCCCCCATCGGCACGTAGCCCGACGTGAGGCCCTTGGCCATCGTGATCA
>NZ_JAAGPK010000302.1:0-4402 GCF_017104685.1 Burkholderia sp. Tr-20355
CCGACGCGCGCGCGGCGTTGCAGCGCGCGTTCGACGAGCAGCGTCGCCGCACGCGTGCGCTGATGCGGCGCTCGCTGCCGATCGAGCTGGGTTTCGCGGGCGCGGTGCAGGGCGTGTTCGTCGCGATGCTGCTGGGCGGCACGTGGGCCGTCGCGGCGGGCCGGCTCGATGCGGCGACGGCCGTCGCGGTGCTCGTGCTGCTCGTGCGCTTCATCGAGCCGCTTGCGCACCTCACGCAGCTCGACCAGGCGCTGCGCGGCGGCTGGCGCGCGCTCGACACGGTGCTCGCGGTGCTGCACGCGCCGCGTTTCGACAGCCCCGAGCGCGGCACGCCGGTACACGATGCGAGCGTCGACGCGATGCGTGTCGGCTACCGGTCCGCCAGCGGCGCAACGCTGCTCGACGGCATCGACCTCCATTGCCCGGCCGGCGGTTTCGTCGCGATCGTCGGCCCGACGGGCGCCGGCAAGAGCACGCTGCTCGGCCTGCTCGCGCGGCTCGACGATCCGGGCACCGGGCGCGTGCTGCTCGGCCGCGCCGACGTGCGGCACCTGAGCGAAGCGACGCTCGCGGCGACGCGCAACCTCGTGTTCCAGGACAACGCGCTGTTTCGCGGCAGCCTTGCATGGAACGTGCGGATGGGGCGTCCGGACGCGACCGACGCCGAACTGCGCGCCGTGCTGGATGCGGTCGGCCTGCTGCGCGACGCCGAGCGGCTGCCGGACGGGCTCGACACCGACGTCGGGCCCGGCGGCCAGCTGCTGTCCGGCGGGCAGCGCCAGCGAGCCTGCCTCGCACGTGCGTTGCTGGCGCGGGCACCGGTGCTGATGTTCGACGAGCCGACCGCGAGCCTCGACGAATTCGGCGCGCGGCGCGTGCGCGACAGCCTCGTCGCGCTGCGCGGGCAGCGCACGCGCATCGTCGTCACGCACCAGCCGGCGCTCGCGGCGGCCGCCGATACGATCGTCGTGCTCGAGGGGGGCCGCGTACGGGCGACCGGCACGCATGCGCAGCTCGTGGAGGCGGATGCGTGGTACGCGACCTTCGCCCGCGCGGGACGCCGGCACGACGACGCATCGTATGCCGGCGCAGGCGCAGGCGCAGGTCAGGAAGCCCGGCCGGCCGAATCCGCACACTGACGTGAACAATGCGGGCCGCCGTGCCCGGAATCGATAGGAAAAGCCCCTCGATCGAAAAATCGCCTGCCGGTTCTATTTGATAATGAGAATGATTATCAAATACGGGGGCGTGATGCGGTACGAGGTACGGGAACCTGGGAGATCGGTGATGAAGGGCGCGCACGTCGCCCGTTCGGGGCGGCGGCGCTGGCGGCCGTCGCTGTATCTCGGCCTGCTGATCGCGGCGCATCCGGCGGCCGCGTTCGCCGAGACGGCGCCGCCGGCCGGCACGGAGATCCGGAAGGAAGCGGCCGCCGCACAGCCGGCGGCGAGCGAGCTGAAGGCAATTTCGGTGAACGCGTCGCGCGGCGTGGCCGACGATCCGTCGGTCGCGACGGTCGGCAAGCTGCCGCTCGCATTGCGGGAGATTCCGCAGTCGGTCAGCGTGACGACGCGCGAGCGGATCGAGCAGCAGAACCTGTATTCGCTCGACGAGGTGATGCAGCAGTCGGCCGGTGTGACCGTGCAGCCTTACGTGTTGCTGACCACCGCGTATTTCGTGCGCGGCTTCAAGGTCGACTCGTTCGAATTCGACGGCGTGCCGGTCGTGATCGGCGACATGGCGAGCGCGCCGCAGGACATGTCGGTGTACGAGCGCGTGGAAATCCTGCGTGGCGCGAACGGGCTGCTGCACGGCTCGGGCAATCCGGCCGCGACGGTCAACCTGGTGCGCAAGCGGCCGCAGTACCGGTTCTCCGCGAACGCGTCCGTGAGCATCGGCAGCTGGGACCGCTATCGCGCGGAAGCCGACATCGGCGGACCGCTCAACGCGGCCGGCACCGTACGCAGCCGGCTCGTCGCCGCATACGAGGATCGTCACTTCTTCTACGACCACGCGAAGCAGGACACGCGTTCGATCTACAGCGTCACGGAAGTCGACCTGACGCGCGACACGCTGCTCACGTTCGGCGCGCAGTACCAGACGACGTCGTCGATTCCCGACATGTCCGGCGTGCCGATGGCGCGCGACGGGTCGAGCCTCGGCCTGTCGCGCTCGACGTTCCTCGACACCGCATGGGGCCGCTTCAACTGGGACACGACGCGCGCATTCGCGTCGGTCGAGCAGAAGCTCGGCGCCGGCTGGAAAGCGAAAGTGAGCGGCGAGTACCAGAGCGTGCGCTCGGACCTGAAGTACGCGGGCTCGTTCGGCGCGATCGATCCGGCGACCGGCGCGGGCGGCCGGCTGACGGGCAGCGCGTACCAGTTCAGCAGCTACAGCCGCAGCCTCGACGCGAACGTGCAGGGCCCCGTGCATGCGTTCGGGCTCACGCACGACCTGCTGTTCGGCATCACCTACGCGAACAGCAGCAGCGGGCAGATGACGGCGCCGCTGCTGGGCAACGTGTCGGGTACGCCGGTGAACGTGTACCGCTGGAACCCGGGCAGCGTGCCCGAGCCCGGCATCGGGCCGTACCAGCAGTCGCAGCAGAACGACATTTCGCAGAAGGGCGTCTACGGGCTCGGCCGCATCAAGCTCGCGGAACCCGTCACGCTCGTGCTCGGCGGCCGGATGAGCTGGTGGAACCAGGACAGCCTCGGCGCGCACTACAACACCGGTCACCAGTTCACGCCTTACGGCGGTCTGATCTGGGATTTCGCGCGCGACTGGTCGTGGTACGCGAGCTACGCGGAAGTGTTCCAGCCGCAGACCAAGTCGATGTGGGGCGGCGGCATCCTGACGCCGGTGAAGGGGCGCACCTACGAGACGGGCGTGAAGGGCGAACTGGCCGGCGGCAAGCTCAACGTGTCGCTCGCGGCGTTCCGCATCGATCTCGACAACAACCCGCAGGTCGACATCGCGCATCCGTGCGCGGGGCCGAGCTGCTATTACGTGAACGGCGGCAGCGTGCGCAGCCAGGGCTTCGAGTTCGAGGCGAACGGCCGCATCACGCCGTGGTGGAGCGTGTGGGCGAGCTACACGTACGACACGATGCGCTACGCGGACAACCTCGCGAACGCGGGCACGTTCGCGCCGCTGCTGAACCCGCGCCACCTGTTCCGACTGTGGACCAACTATGACCTGCCGTGGCAGGAGCGGCGCTGGAGCGTCGGCGGCGGCCTGCAGGTGCAGAGCAGCTACTCGGCGCAGGCCAACGGCGTGACGATGAGCCAGGGCGGCTACGCGCTCGCGAGCGTGCGGCTCGGCTACCGCTACGACAAGCACTGGAGCGCCGCGCTCAACGTCAACAACCTGTTCGACCGCCAGTATTACCTGAGCCTGAGCCAGCCGGGCTGGAACAACCGCTACGGAGAACCGCGCAACGTGATGCTGACCGTGCGCGGGCAGTTCTGATGGCGCCTGGCTGGGGCACGCGCTCGGCGATCGCGATCGGCGGCGTGCTGCCGGGCGCGGTGGCGCTCGCGGTCACGCTGGCCCGTCATTACCCGGCCGACGGCCTGAACCGGCTCTATGCGGCCGTGTTGCTGACGTTCGCCGCGAGCGTGGCCGCGCTGCTGTGGATGCTCGTCGCGCCCGGGCCGCGGCAGGCGGTGTGGCGCGCGGGTGCGTGGCTCGCGGTGCTGGTGCCGTGCGCGCTGTTCTGGGGAGGGCGCTGACATGGAGGCGTCGTCGCGTTCGCGCTGGCGCGCGCTGCATCGCGGCGCCGGCGCGCTGTTCGGCACGGTGCTGTTCGTCGCGCTGTTCAGCGGCACCTGGAGTCTCGCGTTCGATTCGATGCAGGGCTGGTGGCGGCCGCCGCCGGTGGCGGTCGCGCGGCCGGCGTTGCCGCTCGATGCGCTCGTCGCGCGCGCGGCGGCACACGGTGTTGCGTTGCGCGACGTGCGCATCGTGCTGCCGCGGCCGGACGATCCGGCGATCCGGTTCTGCGATGCGCGCCAGGCGTGCACGCTGGCGCTCGATCCGGCGACGGGCGCGCCGCTGCCCGACGCGGGAAGGGCGAGGTTGATCGTCACGCTGCACAAGACGCTGTTCGCCGGTTTCCCCGGCCGCATCTTCGTCAGCCTGTGGGGCATCGTGCTGCTCGTGCTCGTCGTCGCGGGCGTGGTCGTGCATCGCCGCCGCTGGCCCGATGCGGCACGCGTCCGGCGCGGCCACGGGTCGCGCGTCGCGCTGTTCGACCTGCATGCGTGGATCGGCCTGTGGGGGACGCCGTGGCTCGTGCTGTTCGCGTTCACCGGCGCGTTGTCGGGGCTCGGCGCGCTCGGCACGGTGTCGCTCGCGGGCGTTGCGTATCCGGGGCAGCCGCAGCGCGCGACACCGTGCC
>NZ_JAAGPK010000303.1:0-4223 GCF_017104685.1 Burkholderia sp. Tr-20355
TCACGCGGCGACGCCGACCATGCGGCCGCGCCGGCCCGTGTTCAGCGCGCTTTCGAGGCGTGCGGCGAGGCGGCCGAACGCGACGAGCGGATGCCAGCCGGCCGGCTCGCCGAGTGCGCGGTCGACGATCGCGGCCGCGACCGCGAGCATCGCGACGACGGGCAGCGACAGCATCAGCATGACGATGCTCCGGCCTTCAGGTCGAGCGGCAACCCGGCGACGAGCAGCGTCACGCGCGTCGCGAGCGCGGCAACGCGCTGGTTCAGGCGCCCGAGTTCGTCGACGTAGCGGCGCGTGACCGACCCGAGCGGCACGACGCCGAGCCCGATCTCGTTGCTGACGACGATCACCTTCGCGCGTGCGCCGCGCAATGCGTGCTCGAGACGGTCGGCCTGGGCCGCGTACTGCGCATCGTCGAGCGGTGCGCCGTCGGCCGGGCACAGCAGGTTCGTGAGCCACAGCGTCAGGCAGTCGACGAGCAGGCACGCGTGCGGATCGTCGAGCCGCGCGAGGGTGCCCGCGAGATCGACGGGGGCATCGGCGAAGCCCCAGTCGGCCGGCCGGCGCGCGCGGTGATGCGCGATGCGCTGCGCGAATTCGGCATCGGCGGCGATCGCGGTCGCGATGTAGGTGACGGGGCGGCCGCTGTCGGCGGCGAGCCGCTCGGCATGGGCGCTCTTGCCCGAGCGCGCGCCGCCGAGGACGAAGGTGAGGTCGTGCGGAATCATCGCGTGATTGTAACGGCGCGCGCGACCCGTCGCGGGCGATAATGCGGCCTTTGCTTAGCGACGACCTTGACACGATGAATGCACCCGAGCCGCGGCCGCGCGGCACGCTGATGATCCAGGGCACGACGTCCGATGCGGGCAAGAGTACGCTCGTCGCGGGTCTGTGCCGCCTCGCGCGCCGCGCCGGCGCACGCGTGGCGCCGTTCAAGCCGCAGAACATGGCGCTCAATAGCGCGGTGACGGCCGACGGCGGCGAGATCGGTCGCGCGCAGGCGCTGCAGGCGCTGGCTGCGGGCGTCGCGCCGCATACGGATTTCAACCCCGTGCTGCTGAAGCCGACGAGCGACCGCGGTGCGCAGGTGATCATTCACGGCAAGGCGCGCATGAACCTCGACGCGCGCGCGTATCACGACTACAAGCCGGTCGCGTTCGATGCGGTGCTCGAGTCCTATGCACGCCTGCGCGCCGGTTACGACACGGTGATCGTCGAAGGCGCCGGCAGCCCGGCCGAGATCAACCTGCGCGAAGGCGACATCGCGAACATGGGCTTCGCCGAACGCGTCGACTGTCCCGTCGTGCTGGTCGCCGACATCGACCGTGGCGGCGTGTTCGCGCATCTGGTCGGCACGCTCGCGTGCCTGTCGGACAGCGAACGCGCACGCGTGCGCGGTTTCGTGATCAATCGCTTCCGCGGCGACATCCGGCTGCTCGAGCCGGGGCTCGACTGGCTGCGCGCGCAGACGGGCAAGCCCGTGTTCGGCGTGCTGCCGTACCTGCACGGGCTGTTGCTCGACGCCGAGGACATGCTGCCCGCGCAGGCGCGCAGCGCCGCCGCGCGCGGCGATGCCGGCGTGCTGCGCGTCGTGGTGCCCGCGCTGCCGCGCATCAGCAACCACACCGATTTCGATCCGTTGCGGGCGCACCCGCAGGTGGAATTCACGTACTGGAAGAGCGGCCCCGTGCCGGACGCCGACCTGCTGATCCTGCCCGGTTCGAAGAGCGTGCAGCGCGATCTCGCATGGTTGCGCGACGCGGGCTGGGAGGCGGTGATCCGTCGCCACCTGCGCTACGGCGGCAAGGTGATCGGCATCTGCGGCGGGATGCAGATGCTCGGGCGCACGCTCGACGATCCGCTCGGCCTCGAAGGCGCGCCCGGCAGCGTGCCGGGGCTCGCGCTGCTCGATTTCGACACGACGCTGCGGCCCGACAAGACGCTGAAGAACGTGACGGGGCACCTCGCGCTGCCGGGCGGCGGCGCCGTGCGCGGCGGCGCGACGCGGCGAATACCGTCGAAACGTTTGGCCCAGTACGGGTTCGTCAGGTAGTCGAGCCGCACGGTGCCGCCCGTCGACGGTGCGTTGACGAAGCGCAGCTTGCCGACATAGATGCCGACGTGCGAATGCGGCCGCCCGGTCGTATTGAAGAAAATCAGGTCGCCCGGCGCGATCTCGTCGGGTTCGATCGACACGCCGCGGCCGCTCATGTCGGCGGTCGTGCGCGGCAGGTTCACGTCGGCCGCGCGGCCGATCACGTAGCGCACGAGCCCGCTGCAGTCGAAGCCGCTCGTCGGCGTGTTGCCGCCCCAGCGATACGGGATGCCGACGAGGCTCATCGCCTGGATCGAGATTTCTTCCTGGCCGACGCTGTGATCGACGAATTTCGGGAAATTGGCCGGAGCGGGGAACGCGCGCGGCGTCGTGATCTTCATGCCCGACGCGGAACGCGATGCCGACTGCGGCGGCACGCTGGAGCAGGCCGCAAGCAGGGAAACGACGGCGACGGGAACCCAGATTCGAAGCATGGCAAGGCGGGCGAGCGCGGCGCGCTCGCGAATCGTATGACAACAGACAGACCCGATGGTAGACGCTCGGACGGGGCTTAAGCAACCATTCTTGAGAATTTACTTGAAGTTTCGCGCGTAAACTGCGCTTTTGCGTGACGAAGCGTTACTTTTTTCTTCGACCCCAAATAAAAACGGCGCTCCGGAAACGGAGCGCCGTGTGGCGTCGACAGCCGGCCGATCGGCCGGCAGGCCGCGTTACAGGATGTCCGACGCGTAGTCGGCCAGCCGCGAACGTTCGCCGCGAGCGAGCGTCACGTGGCCGCTGTGGCCCCAGCCCTTGAAGCGGTCGACGACGTAGGTCAGGCCCGAGCTGCCTTCGGTCAGGTAAGGCGTGTCGATCTGCGCGATGTTGCCGAGGCACACGATCTTCGTGCCGGGGCCCGCGCGCGTGACGAGCGTCTTCATCTGCTTCGGCGTCAGGTTCTGCGCTTCGTCGATGATCAGGTACTTGTCGACGAACGTACGGCCGCGCATGAAGTTCATGCTCTTCACCTTCAGGCGCGAACGGATCAGTTCCTGCGTTGCGGCGCGGCCCCATTCGCCGGCCGCGTCGTCGGTCTTCTGCAGCACCTCGAGGTTGTCGTCGAATGCGCCCATCCACGGCTGCATCTTCTCTTCCTCGGTACCGGGCAGGAAACCAATGTCCTCGCCGACGGGCACGGTGGCGCGCGTCACGATGATCTCGTTGTAGCGCTTGTCGTCGAGCACCTGCGCGAGGCCGGCCGCGAGCGCGACGAGCGTCTTGCCGGTGCCGGCCTGGCCGAGCAGCGTGACGAAGTCGATCTCGGGGTTCATCAGCAGGTTCAGCGCGAAGTTCTGCTCGCGGTTGCGCGCGGTGATGCCCCACACGTTGTTCTTGTGGTGGCTGTAGTCGCGCAGCGTCTGCAGCAGCGCCGTCTTGCCGTTCAGTTCGCGGACGATCGCATGGAACGTCGGCTCGCCGTTCTGCGGTTCGAGATAGACGAACTCGTTGACGAGCATCGACGCGACGAGCGGCCCCGTCACGCGGTAGTACGTGGTGCCCGTCTTCGTGTCCTGCCAGCTCTCCATGCCTTTCGCATGCTTGGTCCAGAAATCCTGCGGCAGCTCGCGCACGCCGTTGTACAGGAGATCGGAGTCCTCGAGCACCTGGTCGTTGAAGTAGTCTTCCGCGGGCAGCCCGAGCGCATGCGCCTTGATCCGCATGTTGATGTCTTTCGACACCAGCACGACCTGACGGTCGGGCCGGTCGCGCTGCAGCGCGCGCACGACACCGAGGATCTGGTTGTCGGCCTTGCCCACGGGCAAGCCTTCGACCGGCGCGATGTCGGCGAGCTTCGTCTGGAAGTACAGGCGGCCGAGCGCCTCGCGGCTGCCGAGGCGCGACAGCGGGATGCCGTCCGAGATCGGGCCGCCGTCGGCGACCAGCGCGTCGAGCGTGCGGCTGACCTGGCGTGCGTTGCGCGCGACTTCCGACATCCCCTTCTTGTGGTTGTCGAGTTCCTCGAGCGTCATCATCGGCAGATAGACGTCGTGTTCCTCGAAGCGGAAGAGGCTGCTCGGGTCGTGCATCAGCACGTTGGTGTCGAGCACGAACAGTTTCTGCAGTTCGGCCTCGGCGGGCTTGCGGCTGCGCGACTTGGTGGCGGCGCCGGCGTCGCGCGCGGGCGCGG
>NZ_JAAGPK010000029.1:0-69879 GCF_017104685.1 Burkholderia sp. Tr-20355
ACCAGCCATGGCAGGACAATGGCTCTGGCAGCGTAGAACAATGCATGGATTCCCGTCACCGCCACAGCGACGCGTCGAGATTGAACGGCCGGCATCGCGTCACGTCGTGTCAGTTCGAGGGTTGTCACGACGTGACGCGTCGAGATTGAACGGCCGGCATCGCGTCACGTCGTGTCAGTTCGAGGGTTGTCATTGCGGAACCACGCGCGATCGACGACGGCCAGCACGCGGCGCCCGTCGGGCAGCGCGACCGGATCGAGCGCGATGTGGCAGCCGAGCGGATCCTGGATCAGCTGGTCCTCGACGATGTTGGGCAGCGCCTGGCGCAGCTTCGGCCCCTTCAGCGGCGGCACGGCCGTGGCCAGCAGCAGCACGTCGCGCGCGGCGACGATCAGCACCGTCGCGTTCGCGCGCGGCAGCAGCGCGAGCGCGGCGCGTCCGGCGCGCTGCACCTGGCCGGCCTTGTCGACGAGCGTGAACGGCAGTTCGGGCCACTGCCATTCCTGCAACGGCACGGCAGGCTCGCGCGGCGGCAAAGAAACAATCAACGTGCTCACAAGAGCTCCTCTCCCGATTGGCGTCGTTATAGCTGGTCGCGGATACGCACGACCCGCGTCGAGTGCGTGGTCGGATCACGATACACGAGCGAGGTGCGGTCGACCTCCGCCCGGTCGTGCTGGATCCGGCCATGCACGATGAAATAACTCGAATTGACGTCGACGAGGCTCGAGTCGATCGTCACGTTCGGCGCGCCGGCGCCGCGCAGCGCAAGCTGCACGTCGCCGACGTTCCGGAAAAACACGGTCTCGCGGCGCGACACGAGCGCCTGCGCGGACGACACGCTCATCCCCGGCACCAGCGACGCGATCACTTCGGCCGGCGCGGTGTTCATGTTCACCGGTGTCGTGGTCGGCAGCACGGTGACGAACGGGCGCAGCCGCGCGACCATCTCGGGCGTCACGCCGTCGACGTCGAGCAGACTGTCGACGCTCGTCATCATCAGCGGCGCCGGCCCGCGGTCGCCGCCGGCCATACCGGGATCGTCGGTGAAGCCGCCGCCGCCCTGGTCGGTCGTGACCGGCGCGGTCACGGCGTTCGCCGCGGTACCGCCGCCACCGGGCAGGTTCGGCATCTGGAAGCGCGTCGCCGAATGCAGCAGGCCCGCGCGCACCTGCAGCGCGATGCGCTTCGCGAATGCGCCGTCGTAGCCGAGCGTCGTCAGGAGGCGCTGGAAGGCCTGGAGCTGCGTGACGTTCAGTTGCAGCACGCCGGGCGCCGGCGACGACACGAGGTTGCGCAGGTTGAACTTCGCCTGCGCGTCCTCGATCGAGCCGGAGATATAGGTGTCTTCGCCGCCGCTGTCGTTGGGCGCGCCGATCCTGCCGAGGAAATCCGACAGCTTCGTCTTCGCGATCGGCACGCCCCAGATCCCGCCGAGATAGGTGATGCCGGGCGCCGTGTCGCCTTCGGAGCGCAGGATCATCCGCGTCCAGTCGAGCGCGCCGCGCGCGACCCACTGCGCCTGCGCGATCACCCGCTGGTTCTCGATGCGGCGGATCTGCACCTGCTGGCGCCACAGCATTCCCGAGACGAGGATCGCGGACAGCGCGACGACGAGCAGCGCCGTGATGATCGCCGCGCCGCGCTCGCGGCGGGCACGCGTGCGACCGGCGGCGGGGTTGCCGCGGTTGCGGAAGGGCGGACGGGAGCGGCGCGCGCGCATCGTCATTCCCCGACGAGGAAGATGCGCGTGACGGGCACGCGCAGCGACGTCGCGCCGATGCTGACCTGCAGCCCCGTCACCGCGCGCGTCGGCGGCGCGTTGCCGATCTGCGGCACCTTGAGCGCGTCGTTGTTCTGCGCGAGCGCGTCGTCGGCCGTCTGCAGGTTGGTGGTCCAGCCCACGCGCGGCACGTACAGTTTCGCGTCGATCGCGCCGACGCCGCCCATCAGCGCGACCCAGCTCCAGCCTTCGACGCTGCTGTCCTTCAGCATCGTGCGCAGCCGGTTCGCGTCGTCGATCGGCGGCGACACATAGCGCACGACGCGCCCGCCGGCGATCCGGTAGCGGACCACCTGCAGCCGCGGCGCGGCGCCCGGCACCTCGAGTTCGCGCACGATCTGCAGCGTGTTGCCGGCGACGCCGATCGCCGGCTGGCCGGCTTCGTCGTCGGTCGCGGCGAGCCGCGCGTCGATGCGCATCTGGTCGAACATCTGCGCGAACACGCGCTCGTCTTCCATCGCGGCCGCGACCTTGTCGCGGCCGCGCATGATCTGGTCGAGCCCGCGCCACGCGAGGATCGCGACCACCGCGAGGATCGCGATCGCGATCATCAGCTCGATCAGCGTGAAGCCGCGGACGCGGCGGGCGGACAGGCGGCGCATCGGCGCGTCAGAGCGGACGGCTGGTTTCATTCGCGACCACCGTCACCATCTGCGCGAGCACGCCGGATTGGCCGGGCATGCTCACCGAAATCCGGACGCGCCGGAACACCGGGTTCGGCGTCGTGCTCACACGCTGCGTGCAGACGAGCTGCACGTTGCCTTGCGAGCAGTCGAAGCTCTGCTCGCCGACCTCCGGCCATGCGTGCGTGAGCCGCAACTGCGCGAGCGCGTTGTCGGCGCTCCAGCCGGCCAGCAGCCGGCGATGCAGGTCGGACGCGTTGGTCGCCATCGTGCCGACCGCACGGATCGACGCGGCGAGCGCGACCGCGATGATCGCGAGGGCGACGAGCACCTCGATCATCGTGAAACCGCGCGATGAAGAAACGGAACAGGGCAGGCGACGACGCATCGTCATTGCACCTCGTAGCGGCCGTTGCCGGTGCCGACGATCGTCGCGCTGCCGGCGGCCGAATGCAGCGTCACGCGCACCGGCGTGTCGATGCTCTCGGTGCCGAACACGACGCGGCTCGCCTGCGTGTCGGAGCCCGGATAGTCGATCTCGGCGCCGGTGACGCCGCCGTCCCAGTCGCGCGGGCGCAGCAGGTCGTCGCGCAGCGTGCGCCAGCCGTCGGGCGAACTCACGTCGAAACGGAAACCGTGCTCGGTCGGCTGCCACGCGATCGGCCGCGCGCGCACCTGCGCTTCGTCGCCGGCCGTCTCGAACAGCAGCGCGACGCGCTGCGCTTCTTCACGCAGGTCGGTGCGCGGATTGCGCGTCAGCGACAGCGACGCGAGCGACACCAGCAGCCCCGCGATCACCAGCACGACCAGCATTTCGAGCAGCGTGAAGCCGCGCGTGCGACGACGCGGCGCGCGGCGGTTCACCGGCCCGCCGTGGGCACGCGCCGGTACGGCCGACACCGCGCCGCGACGCGCACGGCGATCGCGACCGCAGCGGGAGGTCGTGCGAATGGCGGGCATGAAGAACGGGAGTGAAACGCCGGGCCGATCAGTGCCGGCTTATTGCCACGAACCGATGTCGGTATCGTTGCCTTCGCCGCCTTCCTTGCCGTCGGCGCCGTAGCTGAACACGTCGATCTCGCCGTGCACGCCCGGGTTCAGGTACTTGTAGCCGTTGCCCCACGGGTCGTTCGGCAGACGCTCCAGGTAGCCGCCGTCCTTCCAGTTGTTCGGGATCGGATCGGTGGTCGGCTTCTGGATCAGCGAGTTCAGGCCCTGCTCCTGGGTCGGATAACGGCCGTTGTCGAGCCGGTACAGCTTGAGCGCCTGCATGATCGTGCCGATGTCCTGCTTCGCGGCGATGCGGCGGGCCTCGTCCGGGCGGCTCATGATCTTCGGCACGATCAGCGCCGCCAGGATCCCGAGGATCGCGACCACCACCATGATCTCGATCAGCGTGAAACCGCGCTGACGACGCACGGCCGCGTTGCGGCGAGTGATCCACGTTTGCATGACTGACTACCTCTTCCAAAAAATGTCGTCGATTGAGTGACGCACCCCGCGCACCGGACGATTGCCTGACAGCAAGCTTCCGGTCCCGCGGGCGCGGAGCACGCATTGTAAGGCGCGCATCGTCGAGGGCTTTCACCCAACGCAAATTTCATATACATCCGTACAATAGCGCGCATGAACGCGCTCTCGATCCGGATCCTTTCCCTCGCCCTCTTCGCGGGTTTGTGCGCGACGGCCACCTACTGGGTCGTCACGCTGTCGGCCCGCGAAGCGCCGCTGCCCGCCGCCGCCGCGCGGCTGCCGATCCGCACCGAGGACGCCGCGGCGCTCTTCGGCGGCCAGCTCGACAAGAATCCCGTCCAGGACATCCACCTGTTCGGCATTCTCGCGCTCGACCATGGCGGTGCCGCGATCGTCGGCGTCGGCGGCGAACCGCCGCGCGCCGTGTCGCTCGGCGCGGACGTCACGCCCGGCGCGAAGCTCGCCGAGGTCCGCCCGCGCTCGATCATCGTCGACCGCAACGGCGCCCGCGCCGAAATCCAGCTCCCGGCGAACACGCCGTCCCCCGCGATCTACATGCGCTGAACGGCGACGGCCTGACCGTCAGGCCGCCACGTCACTGCACCATGTTGTTCAGCTCGATGATCGGCAGCATCACCGCCAGCACGATCACGAGCACGATGCCGCCCATCGCCAGGATCAGGAGCGGCTCCAGCAGGCTCGTCAGGAACATCGTGCGGCGTTCGAGCTCGCGCGCCTCGCCTTCGGCCGCGCGATCCAGCATCGTCGTCACGTCGCCCGTCGCTTCGCCGGAGCGGATCAGGTGCACGAGCACCGGCGGAAACGTCTTCACGTTGTTCAGCGCCCGCGACAGCGCGGAGCCCTCGCGCACGCGCACGATCGCATCGTCGATGTTCGCGCGCATCGCGCGGTTCGACAGCGTCTCGCCGGCCGCCTGCAGCGCGCGCAGGATCGGCACGCCGGCCGCGGTGAGAATGCCGAGCGTGCTCGCGAAGCGCACCGTGTTGTAGCCGCGCACGAGCTTGCCCGCGAGCGGTGCGGTCAGCACCCAGCGGTCGAACGCGAGCCTCGGCCCGTCGCGCGACAGCGTCGCCTTCACGAACCACACAACCAGCACGACAGCGATCAGGATTGCCCACCACCAGTGCCGCACGAAATCCGACAGCGCCATCATCACGACCGTGAGGATCGGCAGTTGCTGTTTCGTGCTCGCGAACACGTTGACGACCTGCGGGACGACGTAACTCAGCAGGAACGTGACGATGCCGAACGCGATCAGCGTGACGATCCCCGGATAGGTGAAGGCCAGCAGGATCTTCTGCTTCAGCGCGTTGCTCTGCTCGATGTAGTCGGCCAGACGCGACAGCACGATGCCGAGCTTGCCGGTGTGTTCGCCGGCCGCGACGAGCGCGCGATAGATTTCCGGAAAATCGCGCGGGTGCTGGCCCAGCGCATTGGCGAGCGAATGGCCGCCGAGCACCTCGGCGCGGATCGCGGCCATCAGTTCGCGGATGTAGTCGCGCTCGGCCTGCTCGGTCAGCACGCCGAGCGCCTCGTCGAGCGGCAGCCCGGCGATCAGCAGGCTCGCGAGCTGGCGCGTGAGGATCGCCTGTTCGCGCTGCGACAGCTTGCGGCCGAACGCGAGCCGCTGCGAACGCGCCCCGCGCGTCGCGCTGGCGGCCGGCTCGACGACGAGCGGGGTGAGCCCCTGCGTGCGCAGCTGGCCGCGCGCGGCACGTGCGCTGTCGGCGTCGATGACGCCTTTCTGCGCACGTCCCGCCGCATCGATTGCTTCGAAACGGAATGCCGGCATCGCGCTATGCGCCTCCCGTCACGCGCAGCACTTCCTCGAGCGACGTCGCGCCTGACGCGAGCCAGCGCTCGGCGTCGTCGCGCAGCGTGCGCATTCCTTCCGCGCGGCCGGCGGCGAGAATCTCGGCATCGGCCGCGTTGCGATGGATCAGCGAGCGGATCGATTCGTCGACCAGCAGCAGTTCGTATACGCCGCGCCGGCCCGCGTAACCCGAATGCCCGCACTTGTCGCAGCCGACCGGATGCCACACGGTGCGGCCGTCCTCGTGCCGCTCTTCCTTGCAGACGGGGCAGAGCTGGCGCACGAGACGCTGCGCGAGCACGCCGAGCAGCGACGACGCGAGCAGGTAGGGCTCGACGCCCATGTCGGTCAGGCGCGTGACGGCGGACGCCGCATCGTTCGTGTGCAGCGTCGCGAGCACCAGGTGGCCCGTCAGCGATGCCTGCACCGCGATCTGCGCGGTTTCGAGGTCGCGGATTTCGCCGATCATGATCACGTCCGGGTCCTGGCGCAGGATCGAGCGCAGCGCACGGGCAAAGGTCATCCCGATCCGCTCGTTCACCTGCGTCTGGCCGATGCCGCCGAGGTCGTATTCGATCGGGTCCTCGACGGTCATGATGTTGGTCGTCGCGGTTTCGAGCCGCGACATCGACGCATACAGCGTGGTCGTCTTGCCCGAGCCGGTCGGACCCGTGACGAGCACGATGCCGTGCGGGCGGGCGATCAGCTTGTCGAACTGCACGAGCGTGTCGCGGCCCATCCCGAGTGCCTCGAGGTTCAGGCGCTGCGCATCCTTTTCCAGCAGACGCAGCACCGCGCGCTCGCCGTGCCCGGTCGGCAGCGTCGACACGCGCACGTCGACCGGCCGGCCGCCGACGCGCAGCGTGATGCGGCCGTCCTGCGGCAGGCGTTTCTCCGCGATGTCGAGCTGCGCCATGATCTTGATCCGCGAGATCAGCGCGCCGTGCAGCGCCTTCTTCGGACGGACGACGTCGCGCAGCGTGCCGTCGACGCGAAAGCGCACGACCGACGCATTCTCGAACGGCTCGATGTGGATGTCCGACGCCTGTTCGCGCGCCGCTTGCGTGAGCAGCGCGTTGATCATCCGGATGATCGGCGCGTCGTCTTCCGACTCGAGCAGATCCTCCACTTCGGGGATGTCCTGCATCAGCCGCGACAGGTCGACTTCGCCTTCGACCTCGCCGACCACCTGCGCGGCGCTGCCGTCCTGGCGCGCGTACGCCTGGTTGATCGCCTGCGCGAGCTCGTCGGCCGGCACGTGGTGCACGGCAATCGAGCCGAAGTTGCGCGCGATCTCCGCGAGCGCGGCATCGCTCGTGCGTTCGCTGATCCACACCTCGAGCGTGTCGTCGAGCTGGTGCGCGATCAGCACCTGGCCGCTCTTCGCGAAGCCGTACGGCAACAACCGCGCGGCAAGCGGCGACGGCGGCTGGCGTTCGCCCGGCGCGCCGTCGTGGGCGGAAGACGCGAGCACGTCGCTCACTGCGAGGCTCCCGGCGTGGCGGTCAGCGGCTGTTGTGGCACGGCCTGCTGCGGCACGCTCTGCGGCTGCGCGGGCGTCGCCTCGGGCAACGGCTGGGCCGGCACCGGCACCACCTGGCGCTGTACCTGCTGGCGACGCATCTTGTCGAGATCGAACAGGTTGCCCGCGGCCGTGCCGCCCTGGCTCGGGCCGATCGGCATCGGCGGGACGACCGGATCGTCCTTGTCGCGGATCACGTTGTTGTCCGACTTGTACGCGCCCGTCACGCCCTGGATGTAGTCGTAACGATTGGCCGTGACTTCCTGCGCGGTGCTGCGATCGGAAATGATGACCGGGCGCAGGAACACCATCAGGTTGGTTTTCGCGCGCACCTTCGATTCGGAACGGAACAGCTGGCCGATCCACGGGATGTCGCCGAGCAGCGGCACCTTGCTGTTCGACACCTGGTAGTTGTCCTGCATCAAGCCGCCGAGCACGATGATCTCGCCGTTGTCGGCCAGGATCGTCGACTGGATCGAGCGTTTCGTGAAGGTCGGGCCGGTCTGCGCGCTGGTCGTGCCGGCGACGACCGCCGAATCCTCGGTATAGAGCTGCAGCTTCAGGATCCCGCCGTCGGTGATCTGCGGCTTCACGTGCAGCGTCAGGCCGACGTCGCGGCGGTCGTACGTATTGAACGCATTGCTCGTCGTGCCGCTCGTCAGGTTCGAATACGAACCCGTCGCGATCGGCACGTTCTGGCCGACGACGATCTTCGCTTCCTCGTTGTCGAGCGTGATCAGGTTCGGCGTCGACAGCACGTTCGCGTCGCTCACGCCCGCGAAATACTGCAGCAGCGCGCCGAGCCCCTGCACGCCGAACATGTTGTGCAGCCAGCCGATGTTGAGCCCTTGGGACAACTGCCCGAGATTGGAGGCCAGGCCGCCGCCGGTGATCCCGCCGGCGGCGTTGGTCAAACCGCCGGCCGTCAGGTTGACGATGCTGTTGCCCAGGCCCAGCCCGGGGTTCAGGTTCGTGCCGCCGAGAAACTGGCCGCTCGCCACCTGCCACTGGATGCCGAGGTTGCCCTGCGTCGTCGAGTTCAGCTCGACGATCAGCGCTTCGATGTAGACCTGCGCACGCCGCGCGTCGAGCTGGTCGATCACCGAGCGCAGGTTGCGGTAAACCGGATCGGACGCGGTGATGATCAGCGAGTTGGTCGCCGCGTCGGCCTGGATCATCCCGCCCGGCTGGTTGTCGTCGCCCTTGTCCTTGTCGCCGCCGAGCAGGCCGCCCGTGCCGAGACCGCCGCCGCCGGACGAGCCGCCGTACGACGAGGACGAAGACGAACCGCCGAGGCCGCCCGACGGCAGCGGCGGGGTGCCGGACGTGCCGGTCGAGAAGTTGCCGCTCGACGACGAGCCGCCGTTCTGGTTGAAGCTGTTCGCGTCGTTGGACGAAGCGGACGAGCCGCTGTCGTTGCCGCCCTTGCCGAGCATCCCGCGCAGCGTCTTCGCGAGCTTCACCGCATCGGCGTTGCGCAGCGGCACGACGTGCATGTTGCCGGGCACCGCGCTCGGCGCGTCGAGCTGCTGCACGAGGCGCTTCGCGGCCGCGAGGCGCGAGGCGTTCGACGCACGCAGCAGCAATGCATTGGTCCGCGGGTCGGCCGTGACCGACACCTTCAGCGTGGCGTCGCTGTTGCCGATCGCGCCCGGATCGAGCATTTTCTGCAGCTGCGCGGCGAGGTCGATCGCGTTCGCGTTGCGCAGCGGCACGACCTGCACCTGCGCGCCCGCGGCGCTGTCGATGCCGGAGATGATCTGCGCGATGCGGCGCACGTTGTCCGCATAGTCGGTCACGACGATCGTGTTGTTCGCCGGGTAGGCCGTCACCGTGTTGTTCGGCGAGATCAGCGGGCGCAGCACGGGCAGCAGGTTGTTCGCCGATTCGTTGTGCAGTTCGAACACCTGCGTGATCACCTGGTCGCCGCGGGCCTGCGGCACATTGCCGACATAGGTCGGCACGCCCTGCAGCTTCGCGTCGGCTTCCGGCACGACCTTCAGCACGCCGTGATCCTGCACGAGCGCGAAGCCCTGCATGCGCAGCGCCGACTGCAGCGTCTTCAGCGCCTGGTCTTCCGGTACCGGCCGTTCGGCCACGAGGTTGAGCTGCCCCTTCACGCGGGGGTCGACGATGATGGTCTTGCCGGTCGCGGCGCCGATCGCTTTCGCGACCTGGTCGATATCCGCATTCACGAAATTGAGCGTGACCTGAGCGTAGGCGGCCTGCGAGACGATGATGCCGGCGACGAGGAGGGTCGTGGCAATGCGCCGCATAACGAAGCGATTTCTTGTCATGGATGAATGGGTCGATGCCGGCTCAGGCCACTTCCGGCGGTAGTGCTGGGATCCAAGTCCGAAAGAGGCGACATTAGCAGTTTTTCATGTCCGAAATATCACATTGATCCGAGGACTGTCTCACATACGACAGGGATCCGGCGAATCGTATGCAATATGTAAGGATGGGGCGGCCCGCCGCATGCCGGCCATCGCCCCCGATTCGCGACGAACCGACACGAAAATGCGGTATAACCGGGCTGCCGTATTCCTGCATGTCGCAATCTGACGGTCTGCCGGTATGATACGGTCGGCGCGTTTCTCGTCGCACTAATAACAGGCACGGGTTTTCCCGACCTTCGCGCAATTCCTTTTCGTTTTCGCACGATGAACAGACGACGGTTCGCTTCGATCGCGTTGATCGCCGCTGGCGCGTGGTTCGCCAGCGCAAACGCTCGTGCGGATTGTTTCGACGAAGCGGCCAGATACCAGCAGGTCAATCCGCTGATCCTGCGCGCGATCGCGTGGCAGGAATCGCGCAACCGCCCCGGCGCGCTGAACAAGAATACGAACGGTTCGGTCGACTACGGCCTGATGCAGATCAATTCGATTCACCTGCCCGCGCTGTCGCGCTACGGCATCGGCCGCGACACGCTGATGGAACCGTGCAAGAACGTCTACATCGCCGCGTGGCATCTGAAGCAGAAGATGAACCGTTACGGCAACACGTGGCAGGCCGTCGGCGCCTATCATTCGGAAACCCCGTCGCTGCGCGACAAGTATGCGCGGCAGATCGCCGGCATCCTGTCGCAGTGGAAGCTGCTGCCGCCCGTGCAATGACGTGGCGCCGCGTCGCGGCCCGACCCGGTGCCGGCCGGCCGGCGCCCGTTTGATGCACAATGCGGATCTCGCGCCGCAACTTCGCCCGTCCGCGGGCCGATCGCGCCCCGGAAGGGCGCCGCGGCCGCTTTTTCATCTTTTCCGTTGGTGCATATCATCATGAATCCGGCAATGAACCAGCCGTTGCCCGTCACCGTGCTGTCCGGCTTCCTCGGCGCCGGCAAGACCACGTTGCTCAATCACGTCCTCGCGAACCGCGCGGGCCTGAAAGTCGCGGTGATCGTCAACGATCTCGCGGCGGTCAACATCGATGCGTCGCTCGTGCGCGATGCGCAGGCGCTGTCGCACGTCGAGGAACGCCTCGTCGAAATGTCGAACGGCTGCATCTGCTGCACGCTGCGCGACGACCTGCTCGTCGAAATCCGCAACCTTGCATCCGAAGGCCGCTTCGACGCGATCATGATCGAATCGACCGGTATCGCGGAGCCGATGCCGATCGCCGAAACGTTCACGTTCGTCGACGACGACGGGACGTCGCTGTCGTCGATCGCGCGGCTCGACACGCTCGTCACCGTGGTCGACGCCTACAACTTCCTGCGCGACTACGGCTCCGACGACGCGCTCGCGACGCGCGGCATCGCCGCGTCGGAAGACGACGACCGCACGCTCGTCGAGCTGCTGATCGAGCAGATCGAATTCTGCGACGTGCTGGTGATCAACAAGGCGGACCTCGTCGGCGCCGACGATCTCGCCCGCCTGCAGCACATTCTCGCGCGGCTCAATCCGCGCGCGCACCAGGTCGTGTCGACGTTCGGCAACGTGCCGCTCGACGAAGTGCTGAACACGGGCCGCTTCGATTTCGACGAAGCGGCGAACGCACCCGGCTGGCTCGCATCGCTCGATCACGATCACACGCAGTGCGACGACCCCGACTGCCATGACGCACATCATGCGCACGTGCACGGCGAAGCCGACGAATTCGGCATCGGTAATTTTGTTTACCGCGCGCGCCGGCCGTTTCACCCGGCCCGCCTCTGGGCGCTGCTGCATCAGGAGTGGCCGGGCGTGCTGCGCAGCAAGGGCTTCTTCTGGCTCGCGACGCGCAACGACATCGCCGGTTCGCTGTCGCAGGCTGGCGGCGTCTGCCGGCATGGGCCGGCCGGGCTGTGGTGGGCCGCGCAGGATCGCGCGGAATGGCCGGACGATGACGAATTGCTCGGCGAAATCCGCGCCGAATGGCTGGGCGATCTCGACGATCGCGCGGTCGGCGATCGCCGGCAGGAACTGGTGCTGATCGGCATCGCGCTCGACGCCGATGCGTGGCGCGCGAAACTCGACGCGTGCCTGCTGACCGATGCGGAGTTCGCGGTCGGCGCGGCGGGTTGGGTCGCGTTCGACGATCCGTTCCCCGCATGGGACGTCGATTCGCACGACGACGACGATCACGGCAACACGCAGATCGTGCACGACTGACCGCGTCGTAACGGCTTGTAAAAGTAACCGTTAACTTTTGCAAGAGCGGCGCGGACTGTGGCGAAAATGCCGCGCGCGCCCAACAAAAAACCCGCCGAAAGGCGGGTTTTTTGTTGGAACAGGCGCGGGTTTAACGCTTGTTGACGGCGTCCTTGAACGCCTTGCCAGCCGTGAACTTGACCGTCTTGGCTGCCGGGATCTTGATGGTTTCGCCCGTCTTCGGGTTGCGGCCCGTACGTGCTGCGCGCTTGCCCGAACCGAAGCTGCCGAAGCCGATCAGCTGAACCGCATCACCCTTCGACACGGCCTTCTTGATGACTTCGAGCAGCGTGTCCAGCGTTTCGCCGGTTTGAGCCTTGCTGGCGCCCGTTTGGGCGGCGACGGCGTCGATCAGTTCCTGTTTGTTCATTAAGGTTCCTTTATCAGGTTAGGTTGACACGAACAGCGCGAACGCGCCGATTATACGTGCGCGAACCGTGCCGTCGAGAGTCAGACTCCGACGGCACAGCGCCGAATCCTGGCCCGCGCGACGCGCCCTCCGGCTTGCCGGCGGCCACCCCGCGGTACGGCGTTGCTATGATAGCGCAGCGCAAACCCAATAACGACAAGGGTTTCAAAGATTTTCATCGGTATTTCGCCGAATGAATCGTCGATTGCCCGTTTTTTGACCTGCGCCAACCGGACAGGATACGCAGCGCGGTCCGCCCGTGCGCCGCCCCGTTGCCCTTTTCCAACGGCCGGTCGGACGGCTCCGCGCAATCCCTTGCCAGGCTTGGCTGCCACGTTTTTTGTTTCGCATGCCCGACCGACTTGTACCCGCCACGCTCGCGCCTCGCGACGACGGCACGCTCGTCTCGCCCGAGTTCGGCGAGCTCCATCGCAGTGCGTCAGGCGCGCTCGCGCATCACGCGTTCATCGCGGAAAACGGGCTGCCGGCTCGCTGGCGACAGCGTCGCACCTTCACGATCGTCGCGACGGAATTCGGCACGGGCGCCGGCTTCCTCGCGACCTGGGCCGCGTGGCGCGACGATCCGTCGCGCTGCGAGCGGCTCCATTTCGTCGCGGTCGAACCGCATCCGTTTTCGCGCGAAGACCTGCGTCGCGCGGTTTCCCATATCGTTGCGAACACAACCATATCCGCGGATGCCGATGCATTGATCGACGCATGGCCGATGCTCGTGCCCGGCCTGCACCGGCTCGAATTCGACGAAGGGCGCGTGGTGCTCACGCTCGCCTTCGGCGATACGGCCGACATGCTGAAGAAGCTGGTCGTGCGGGCCGACGCGTTCTATCTCGACGGCGCCGCGTCATCGACCGACGTGATCCGCGCGCTCGCGAAGATGGCCGGCGACGCCGCGACGTTTGCAACGCGTGCACGTTCCGACGAGATGAAGCACGCACTCGGCGAAACAGGTTTCATCTTTCGCGAAGTCGACGATCGGCTCGTCGGCGATTATGCGCCGCGCTGGCGCTCGCGCCGGCACGAACCGCCGCGCGCGCTGACGGTTGCCACGCGTCGCGCGCTGGTGATCGGCGCGGGCCTGGCCGGTTGCGCGGTCGTCGAACGCCTGGCCGCGCGCGGCTGGGACGTCACGCTGATCGAACGGCACGAACGGATCGCGAGCGAAGCATCGGGCAATCCGGCCGGCGTATTCCATCCGCTGATGACGCGCGACGACAACGTCGCGAGCCGCCTCACGCGCAGCGGCTTCCTGCACGCGATCGCACGCTGGCGCGCACTCGAACGCGCGGGTCATGCGTTCGCGCGCAGCACGCACGGCATGATTCATCTCGCCGAATCGGCCGACGACTTCGCGCGGATGCGCGACGCATTCGACGCGTTCGGCGCGCCGTCCGACTATGTGACGCTGCTCGATGCCGACGCCGCGCGTGCGCATCTGAACCTGCCGGTCGCACATGGCGGCCTGCTGTTTCCGCACGGCGGCGCCGTCTGGCCGGCCGCGCTGTGCGCGGCGCAGTACGCGGCGGCCGGCGAGCGCGTACGCCTGCTTGCCTCCAGCGGCGTCGCGCGGCTCGAGCGGCACGGCGATGCATGGCACGCGCTCGACGATACGGGTGCGACGCTCGCCGAAGCGCCCGTCGTCGTGCTCGCGAACGCGGGCGACGCCGCGCGTCTTGCCGGGCTGCAGCATGTCGCGCTGCAGCCGGTACGCGGCCAGCTCACGCTGCTGCCGCCGGGCACCGCGGCGCCGCTGCCGTGCCCGACGATCGGCGACGGATATGCGGTGCCGCTCGACGACGGCACGCTGCTGATCGGCGCCACGTTCGAGCCCGACGACGTCGATCCGGCGATGCGCGCGGCCGGCCACGTTGAAAACCTCGATCGTGTGCGGCACCTGCTGCCCGGCCTGATCGGCGAGCTGCCGGATCCCGCCACGCTGCGCGGCCGCGTCGCATTCCGCTGGGTCGTCGGGGACCGCCTGCCGCTCTTCGGCCCGCTGGCCGACGAAACGCGAGCGCTCGCGAACGCCCGCGCGCTGGGCGGTGCGCAGGCACGCGATTTGCCGCGTACGCCCGGCCTCTACGGCGCATTCGGCTTCGGCTCGCGCGGCCTCGTGTGGGCCGCGCTCGGCGCCGAACTGATCGCATCGCAACTCGAAGGCGAACCCTGGCCGCTCGAGCGCGAACTCGCCGACGCCGTCGACCCCGCACGCTTCCTGATCCGCGCACTGCGCGCACGCCGCGTCGGCTCCGCCGGCTGACCGGCACGCGAATCGCGCACAGTCTCCCGATTTTTTCGCGCAAGGTTATCCACGCCACGCTGTGGATAACCGCGCGGAATCCGCACGCACTTCGTGTGTAATCACAGTGGACGTAAACTGGGCAACTCCGCACAGCTGTGCAACGGCCCGAAAGTTGCTCAACTCAAACGACTGTGCACGAACAGCCTGTGCAACCGGTTATGGTTTCGCCAACGCCTTGATCCGTCAGCGTAAACCGAAGTTATCCACAGAACTGTGCGTCCTTTGTTAACTTCTACTACGTATATATACAAGTAAACCTTTGAAACCAAAGACCTGTGGTGCCGCACAGCGCCGCGAGTCGATTCAATCGGTTCCGGAACGAAAAAGCTGTGGCACAATCGGTTTCCTTCGCGTTCGTCCGGCCAGGCGCCGGACATGCTTCAATGGAACGGTCCGCACGATTTCGAATCTGAATCTTCGAGACTGCGCAGTCCGTTCACACATCAGGCCGACAATCCAGATCGGCAACCTGAACGACGTTCCGCCCTGTGGCGGAACAGGCGGATCCCATGTCCCGCCGTCGTCGACCACAACAATCACATTCGGGGCGATACCCAGCCGGCGCGCATCCATTTCTGACGCTTGACCCCGCGTCGCTGGCGGTTGCTTCCAAAGGAGAAGTCACCACGATGAAGTCGGCGTTCTCATTCCTGCCCAACTGGCCGCTCGCGCCGGATGCCGTGTTCTGGGCCGGGCTCGCGTTGTTCGCGGCCGGCCTGTGCGGCGAGCTGTGCTACCGCGCGTGGCGTCTGCCGCGCATCACCGGTTATGCGGTGATCGGTCTCATTGCCGGTTCGTTCGGATTCGGCGTGATCGATACCAGCACCGACGAAACGTCGCGGCTGCTGATGGATGTCGCGCTCGGCCTGCTGCTGTTCGAACTCGGCAGCCGCCTCGACCTGCGCTGGATCCGGCGCAATCCGTGGCTCGTCGCGTCGAGCCTCGCCGAAGCCACGCTGACGTTCGTGCTCGTGCTGTTCGTGATGCTCGCGCTCGGCGTGTCGGGGATGGTCGCGCTCGTGCTGTCGGCGATCGCGATCGCGACGTCGCCGTCGATGGTGATCCAGCTCAAGACCGAACTGCGCGCGGAAGGGCAGGTGTCGCAACGACTCATCACGCTCACCGCGCTCAACAGCGTGTACGCGATCGTGCTGACCAAGCTCGTGACGAGCTGGCTTCACCAGGAAGCGTACGGCAACGTGTTCGCGACGATCCTGCAACCCGTGTACCTGATCGCCGGCTCGTTCATCGTCGCGTATCTCGTCGCGCGTTCGTGCAACTACCTGTTCCGCCACATGACCGCGACGATGCGCGACGAGCATTCGTTCGTCGCGCTGTTCGGGCTCGTGATGCTCGCGATCGCGGTCGCACAGGCGTTGAAGCTGTCGACGCTGCTCACACTGCTGCTCGCCGGCATCATCGTGAAGAACCTCGAGGCGCGGCCGCAGCTGTGGCCCGAGCATTTCGGCACGGCCGGCTGGCTGCTGACGGTGGTCCTGTTCGTGCTGACGCTCACGTCGTTCACGTGGGGCGACATCGCGCTCGGCGGGCTGCTCGCGATCGTGCTGATCGTCACGCGGCTCGTCGCGAAGCTGGCCGGCGTCGTTGCGTTCGCGAAGCCGAGCGGCCTCGGAATGAAGCAGGGCATTGCGCTCGGCATCGCGCTGACGCCGATGTCCGCGCTGTCGTACCTGCTCGTCGACGACACGTACCAGCTCTACCCGAATTTCGACCCGCACCTGCGCGCGATCGTGATGTGCTCGATCGTGATCCTGCAGCTCGTGAGCCCGTTCGTCGTCTACCGCTGCCTGTCGGCGGTCGGCGAACGCAGCGACAGCAACTGATTCCGGAACCTGCCATGGCACTCGAAACCTTCGTCAATTCCGAACCGTTCACGTTCGGCGTCGAACTGGAGATCCAGGTCGTCAACACGCACAACTACGACCTGACCAAGGCGGCATCCGACCTGATGCGCCTGATCCAGGGCGAGACCTTTCCGGGCAACATCACGCCGGAAATCACCGAGAGCATGATCGAGCTGTCGACCGGCATCTGCCATTCGCACGAGCAGGCCGTCAGCGAGCTGCATGCGATCCGCGACGTGCTCGTGAAGGCGGCCGACCAGCTCAACGTCGGGTTGGCCGGCGGCGGCACGCATGCGTTCCAGCAATGGAGCGACCGGCAGATCTACGACGCGCCGCGCTTCCAGTACATCTCCGAGCTGTACGGCTATCTGGCGAAGCAGTTCACGGTGTTCGGCCAGCACGTGCACATCGGCTGTCCCGATGCGGACAGCGCGCTGTTCCTGCTGCACTCGATGTCGCGCTTCATTCCGCACTTCATCGCACTGTCCGCGTCGTCGCCGTTCGTGCAGAACGTCGACACGGGCTTCCATTCGGCACGCCTGAATTCGGTGTTCGCGTTCCCGCTGTCGGGCCGCGCGCCGTTCGTGCTGACCTGGGACAGCTTCGAGGAGTACTTCACGAAGATGGTGAACACGGGCGTCGTCAACTCGATGAAGGATTTCTACTGGGACATCCGCCCGAAGCCCGGCTTCGGCACGATCGAGGTGCGCGTGATGGACACGCCGCTGTCGGTCGACCGCGCCGCGGCGATCGCCTGCTACATCCAGACGCTCGCGCGCTACCTGCTGACCGACCGGCCGCTGAAGCTGTCGGAGGACGACTACCTCGTCTACACGTTCAACCGTTTCGAAGCGTGCCGCTTCGGGCTCGAGGGCACGTGCGTGAATCCTCAGACGGGTGAACGCCGCACGATCGCGGAAGACATCCTCGACACGCTCGACCGGATCGCGCCGCATGCGGCTGCGCTCGGCTCGCGCGCGGCGCTCGACGAGATCGGCGCGCTCGCGAAAGCCCGCGTGAACGACGCATCGTGGTTGAGAACCGTTTTCAAACAGGAAAAATCGCTGAACGAGACGGTCCGGCAGCAGTGCTTACGTTGGCGTGAGTGAAAAAATGTTTTGCAGATTGCAGGCTCGACCGCGTCGCGATTCGCTGAATGACGGTTGGCGCCATGTCCGGCCGAAATCGGTGCCGGTCGTCCTGAAAATCTGTGGATAACCTAATATTCCGCTGCAAAGTCAATGATCTGTGCGCGGGATAACCCGGTGGATCAATGCCATTCGACCGATGGCCGATCCGAACAGGAAAATGCTGGCGCGCCCCGTTGCGCGGGCGCGCGGCATTGCGGGCACAACGAAAAATTTCAGTTATCCAGTGATTTTCCACAGAATGCAGGGGATAACTTAGCTGTGCGATTTTCCGCTCTCGCTTAGAATGTCGGCTTTGCGGACACCGGAACGGCGTGTGTCATTCCGGTCGCCGCGAACGCGACCGCCGCGTGTGCCTCGTGACGGCCGTGATGACGCACTCGAGAGAGCGCGTTTGTTTTGAGATAGACATTCGATCTCCACACTACGGCCGCTCGGCAATCCGGGCGGCGGCAAAGCGAAAAGACTATGAGCGAAGGCGTTTACGGGAACCAGGCTTCGGGACGTGTGACCCACAGCCTGCTGCGGTTGAGCACGGCCATGCGGAGCCAGGCATGGGATTGGGCGGAAGGCGCTGGCCTCACGCCGACGCAGGGCGAGATTCTCGTGCTGCTGCTGCAGCGCAAGGGCCCGATGCGGCTCGGCGAGATCGCGCGCGAGACGCAGCTCACCGCGGCGACCACGAGCGATGCGGTCAGCACGCTCGAGACGAAGGGGCTCGTCGAGAAGCGCCGTGCGCTGGACGACGGCCGTGCACTGGCCGTGCGCCTGTCGGCGCGTGGCCGTACGGCCGCGAAGAAGGCGCTGCAATGGCCTGAATTCCTGACGAAAGCCGTCGGCAAGCTCGGCGCGGACGAGCAGGGCACGCTGTACCGCGCGCTGCTGAAGACGCTGCGCGAGCTGCAGGTGGCCGGTGCGACGCCGCCGCAGCGCATGTGCCTGACGTGCGCGCATTTCCAGCCGGGCAAGCTGTCGAAGAAGACCGTGCATCACTGCGCGGCGCTCGACATCTCGATGTCGGACAGCGATCTGCGTCTCGACTGCTCGGTGCAGGAAGAAGCCGACGCGGCGACGCAGAAGAAGACCTGGAAGATTTTCGCAGGCTGACGTCCGTCGATCGACCGGGAGGCCGATGATGAACGCTGAAGTCGTGGCGATCCGCCATGTGCATTTCGAGGATCTCGGGAGCTTCGAGCAGGTGCTCGGCGAACGGGGGAGGCGGGTGCGTTATGTCGACGTCGGATCGTCGCGGGTCGAGGTGCTCAACGTGCTGGAGCCGTCGCTGTTGGTCGTGCTCGGCGGGCCGATCAGCGTGTACGACGATGCGCAGTATCCGTCGATCGCGCCGCTCCTGGCGCTCGTCCGGCAGCGCATCGACGCGGGGCTGCCGATCCTCGGCATCTGCCTCGGCGCGCAGTTCATCGCGCGGGCGCTCGGCGCACGTGTCTATCCGGCCGCGCAGCACGAACTCGGCTGGGCGCCGCTGGCGCTCACCGATGCCGGCCGCGCGTCGCCGCTGCGTCACCTCGATGGCGCGGCGACGTCGATGCTCCATTGGCACGGCGATATGTTCGACCTGCCGGGCGGGGCAATCCATCTCGCGTCGACACCGGCGTGCCGCCACCAGGCATTCGCGTGGGGGCAGCACGTGCTGGCGCTGCAATGCCACCCGGAAATCCGCACCGACCGCTTCGAACCCTGGCTGATCGCGAACGCCGGTGAAATCGCGGCGACGCCCGGCATCGACGCGCGCCGGTTGCGTGCCGATACGGTGCAGCACGGCCCCGTGCTCGAAACGGCCGCGCGGCGCATGTTCGCGGAGTGGCTCGACAGCGTCGGGCTATAGCGCCGCGGGCGGCTCCGCCCGCCGCGAAGGTCTGGCCCGGCCCGCATCCGTCGCAGGCCGGCGCACTGCCGTACGCCCCGCATTTTCCGCATCGCCGGCACGCTGCTGCCGGCCGTACCTGACCATCCGCTTACTGCCGGTTGCGCCGTCTGCACGCTTCCAGCCTGCGTGCTACGCTCGTCCGCTCTTTCCCTTTCCTGGCGAGCGGCTTCCATGACTGCGCTGTTTTCTCCGTTCACGCTGCGCGGCGTGACCCTTCCGAACCGGATCGTGATCTCCCCGATGTGCCAGTACTCGGCCGAACGCGGCGAAGCGACCGACTGGCACATGATTCACCTCGGCCATCTCGCGCTGTCGGGCGCCGGGCTGCTCTGCATCGAGGCGACCGCGGTCGAACCCGACGGGCGCATCACGCACGCCGACCTCGGCCTCTGGGACGACGTGACCGAAGCCGCGCTGAAACCGGTACTGGCCGCGATCCGCAAGCATTCGCCGGTGCGCATCGCGATGCAGTTGTCGCATGCGGGACGCAAGGCGTCGAGCGCGGTGCCGTGGGAGGGCGGGCAACTGGTATCGGTCGCCGACGGCGGCTGGTTGCCGCACGGCCCGTCGGCCGTGCCGCACAAGGACGGCGAGACGCCGCCGCTCGCGCTCGATGCCGCGGGCCTGAACCGCATCCGCGAGGCCTTCGCCGCGTCGGCGAAGCGTGCGGCGCGGCTCGGCATCGACGCGATCGAAGTGCATGCGGCGCATGGCTACCTGCTGCACCAGTTTCTGTCGCCGCTCGCGAACCGGCGTACCGACGAATACGGCGGCTCGCTCGAAAACCGGATGCGTTTTCCGCTCGAGATCTTCGAGATCGTGCGTGCCGCGTTTCCGGAGGACCGGCCGGTCGGCGTACGCGTGTCCGCGACCGACTGGGTCGAAGGCGGCTGGGAGCTCGACGATACGATCGCGTTCGCCCACGCGCTGAAACAGCGCGGCTGCGACTGGATCGACGTGTCGTCCGGCGGCGTGTCGCCGCTGCAGAAGATCCCGCTGTCGCCCGGTTACCAGGTGCCGTTCGCGCAGGCGGTGAAGCGCGCGGTCGGCATGCCGACGATAGCGGTCGGCCTGATCAACGAGCCCGAGCATGCGAACCGGTTGATCGAGGCCGGCGATGCCGACCTCGTCGCGATGGCGCGCGCGATGCTGTACGACCCGCGCTGGCCGTGGCATGCGGCGGCCGAGCTCGACGCGCAGGTGACGGCGCCGCCGCAATACTGGCGTTCGCAGCCGCGCGAGCACAAGGCGTTGTTCGGCGACATCGCATTCGGCCAGCGTTGAGCGTTCCGCATGCAATATTGCGTGCGATGTTGAACGAAGCAATCGTGAACGTGTAGGATGCGGGTGATCCGCCGCATGCCCCGACGCGGCACCACCCGGTGCCGCGTTTTCGTTTGGCGCGACGCCGGGCCGCGATCGCGGCCGCTTCCATTCAAGTCGTCTTCACAAGGATTCGTTCGATGAGTTCACGCAGGATCGCGGTGCGCCGCTCGGGAGTACACGGCAAGGGCGTGTTCGCCGTGGCGCCGATCAAGGCCGGCGAGCGCGTAGTGGAATACAAGGGCGAGCGAATCTCGTGGAAGGAAGCGCTGCGCCGCCACCCGCACGACCCGAGCGAGCCGAACCATACGTTCTACTTCGCACTCGACGAAGGCGGCGTGATCGACGGCAAGATCGACGGCAACAGCGCGCGCTGGATCAACCATTCGTGCGCGCCGAACTGCGAGGCCGAGGAAGTCAAAGGGCGCGTGTTCATTCACGCGCTGCGCGACATCGGGCCGGAAGAGGAGCTGTTCTACGACTACGGCCTCGTGATCGATGCGAAGCTGACGAAGAAGCTCAAGCGCGAATACGCGTGCCACTGCGGCGCGGTGTCATGTCGCGGCACGCTGCTCGCGACGTCGGACGAAGGCGGGAAGAAGAAAAAGAAGAAGGACAGGAAGGACGGCAAGTCCGAGTCGAAGCCGAAGGACAAGAAGAGCAAGAAGTAAGACAGGCGGCGGCGTACCTTGCGCCGCCGCTGTCGTTCGGGCCCCGGGGCGGCGGGTCGCTCGCCGCGAATCGCTCAGTGCGTCGAGGCCGCCGCCGGCGTTTCGCTGGCCGGCTTCTCCGGATGCGCGGCGAGCGGCACCCTCACCACGAAGCGCGAACCGCCGTCGGGCGCATCCTCGTACGACACGGTGCCGCCATGCATCGCGATGATGTCGTGCACGATCGCGAGCCCGAGCCCGGCACCCGTCTCGACGCCGTTACCGCTTTGCGCGTCGCCGCGGAAGAAGCGCTTGAACAGGTCGGCCTGCTGGTTCGCGGGCACGCCGGGGCCGTTGTCTTCCACGACGATCTCGGCGGCCGGCTGGCCGTCCTCGAGCGCGCTGCGCGCGACGTTCACCGTGATCCGCGCACCGTCCGGCCGGGCAAGCGGCACGTATTTCAGCGCATTGTCGAGCAGGTTCGCGATCACCTCGCGCAGCAGCACGGGGTTGCCGCGCACGGTCAGCTTCTCGTCGTCGTCCGCGCCGTCGGCGCGCTGGAAACCGAGATCGACGTGCGACGCGAGGGCACGCGGCACCCATTCGGCACCCGTCTCGAACGCCATCGCCGCGAGGTCGACATCGACGAAGCGTGCGGCCTGCTCACCCGGTTCCGCGCGGGCAAGCGACAGCAACTGGTTGGACAGCCGCACCGCACGGTCGGCGGCCGCACGCAGTTCGCGTACCGCCGCA
Source organism: Burkholderia sp. Tr-20355 (assembly GCF_017104685.1). Taxonomy (NCBI): domain Bacteria; kingdom Pseudomonadati; phylum Pseudomonadota; class Betaproteobacteria; order Burkholderiales; family Burkholderiaceae; genus Burkholderia; species Burkholderia sp. Tr-20355. The sequence continues at coordinate 22,217 of NZ_JAAGPK010000029.1, forward strand.
TAGGTCTGATGCGGATCGCGCGCGACGGCGGCCTGTTCCGCATGCAGTTTCACGGCCGTGAGCGGCGTGCGCAACTGGTGCGCGGCGTCGGCGATGAACTTGCGCTGCGCGTCCAGCGCGGTCTTCAGGCGGCCAAGCAGCGCGTTCATCGCGCTCGTCAGCGGCCGGATCTCCAGCGGCACCTCGGTTTCGTCGACCGGTTCCAGCGACGTGTGGGTCTGCCGGTTCAGCGAATCGGCGAGATGCGTGAGCGGGCCCAACTGCTGGTTCACGACGCGCCACACGATGCCCCAGCCCGCGAGCAGCAGCAGCAACAGGGGCATCATGATCGCGACGAGGAATTCGGCCGCGATCCGGTAGCGGTGCCGCACCGGCTGCGCGACTTCGACGACCATCGGCTTGCCGCCCTCGACGTTGTCGACACGCACCTGCGCGACGCGCACCGCGCGGTTGTCGTACTCCGCCTCGAACACGTACGCGTGATGCATGCGGCGCACGTTGATGCCCTGCAGCGGCAGTTTCGGATCGCCGGCGAGTTCCTGCTCGCCGTCGCTGATCCGGTAGATCAGCGCTTCGGCGGGATCGGAGAACATCGCCTGCGCGAGCGGCGGCACCGTGAACGGCGCGTCGGGGCCGGCGATCTGGATCTGTTTGGAGATGGCGGTGGCGAGATCGGCGAGCGAGCGGTCGATCACATGCTGCGTGTACTGCCACGCGAGCCAGTAGGCGATCAGGCCGCTCATCAGCGCGAGCATCGACAGCGGGGCGGCGAGGCGCCGGAGCAGCGAACGGCGCAGGCTGGTGGTCACAGCCGGATCAGGAGACATTTCGACGGGCAAATGGATAAGCGCCGCTCACGGGGAGCGGCGCGGTCGTACGCCGGGCGGCGCAACGGAGCGGGCGGCGCACACGCCGGCGGCACCTGGCCGGCCGGCATGCGGCGCCGCTCAGACGCTCGCCGTCTGGCGGATTTCCTGCAGCAGGTAGCCGAAGCCGCGCACCGTGACGATTTCGACACGGCACTGCTCGAGTTTCTTGCGCACCCGGTGCACGTAGACTTCGATCGCGGTGTCGCCGAGATCGCCGCCGAAGTGCGTGAGGTGATCTTGCAGCTGGGCCTTGCTGACGACGCGGCCGTGACGCAGCAGCAGCATCTCGAGCACCGCGAATTCGCGCGGCGACAGCTCGAGCGGCTTGTCGTCGTTGAAGATGCGGCGGTCGACGCCCGACAGGCGGACGCCGCCGAGCGACACTTCCGGCCGCGGCATGTCGCTGTGCGGGCCGCTGCGGCGCATCACCGCGCGGATGCGCGCCTCGAGCTCGGCCGGCTCGAACGGCTTGAGCATGTAGTCGTCGGCGCCCGAGTTCAGGCCCTGGATCCGGTCGTTCAGCTCGTCGCGTGCGGTCAGCACGATCACGGGCGTGTGGCGGTTGGTCTGGCGGAAACGCGTGAGCAGCGTCATCCCGTCGATGCCCGGCAGGCCGAGGTCGAGGATCACGAGTTCGTGGCGGTTCTGTGCCAGCGCCTGTTCGGCAAAGATGCCGTCATGCACCATGTCGACGGTGAAGCCAGCCTGCTCGAGGCTGCTCTGGATGCCGCGTGCGATGGGGCGGTCGTCTTCGATCAGAAGGAGTCGCATGAAGTTCGCTCAAGTACAATGGGTTGGCGGTTCAGGCACGCGGACAGCACGACGCCGTTTCCACAGGGGCGCCGCCTTACCTGACAATCAAGCATGGCGGCCAGCGAACGATTAAATCCAATCATGTCCGATATTTCGATCCACGACCTAGAAGCCGCGATCAATTTCTGGCGCGCCCGCTCGCCGTCGAGCGGCGACGAACTCAAACTCTGCGAAGAGGCCAGCGCGCTCTCCAAGCCGTATGCGCTGCTGATTGTACAGCGCGAAAGCGCGTTGCAACTGGAAGGTTTGGACCCCAAGGCACGGAAAGCGTATGAGACTTACGTGCGCCTTAAGGATGGCTTGGAAAGCTGAAGGCTTTCGCTGAGTACATCCTAGAAAACGTTCATCGAAATGAAAAGTTGACGCGCCGCGCACCAAAAGACGCGCGGCGGTAGAGGAAAGCGTCAGGCGGACGGTTGCGCGTGCGCGCCGGCGCGGTCGATGAACAGCGCGAGTTCGATGTCGCGTTCGGTCAGGCCGTCGGCGTCGTGGGTCGACAGCGTGACGTCGACGCGGTTGTACACGTTGAACCATTCCGGATGGTGGTTCATTTCCTGCGCCTTGATCGCGACGCGCGTCATGAAGCCGAACGCTTCGTTGAAATCGGCGAAGCGCAGGCTGCGCTGGATGGCGTCGCGGCCCGGCACGGCCGTCCAGAGCGGCAGGCCTGCGAGCCGGGTCTTGCGTTCTTCTGATGTGAGCTTGTGGATCATCTTGCACCTCTCGTTCGGTAACGGCGCCCGCGCGCGGCTGCGCCGCGCGGCACGGCCGGCGCCGTTCATTGTTTCATAGTTGCGGGCAGGGTGACGGGCACCGGCCTCGGCGCCCCGGCGTGTCACGCGTCGGCGTCGTCGGGCCAGCCTTCGCCCGTGCCGCGGTGCAGCACGCGATCGCTATCGAGCACCGCGCCGGCCGCGAATTCGGGCAGCGCCGCGAGCCGGTCGGCCAGCGCACGGCCGTCGACGCCGGCGAGCGCGAACAGCTGTGCGAAATCGTCGATCACGAAGTAGGTCTTCTGGAACGTGTCGATCCGGTACTTCGTGCGCATCACGCGCTCGAGGTCGAAACCGAGCCGGTTCGGCGCCGCGCTTTCGAGGCTGTACAGGCTTTCGCCCTTGCTCGACACGATCCCGGCGCCGTAGATCGACAGCCCGTTCGGGCCGCGCGGATCGCGGATCAGCCCGAATTCCACCGTATACCAGTAGAGCCGTGCGAGCCGCGCCAGCGCCGCCTCGTCGTCGGCGACCGCGAGCGCGGTGCGGCCGTACGCCTGCATGTAGTCGGCGAACACCGGGTCGATCAGCAGCGGCACGTGGCCGAACAGGTCGTGGAAGCAGTCGGGTTCCTGCAGGTAGTCGAGCTGGTCGGGCCGGCGCATCCACCAGGTGACCGGGAAACGGCGGTTCGCGAGATGCTCGAAGAACACGCGGTCGGGCACGAGGCCCGGCACCGCGACGATCTCCCAGCCGGTCGCGGGCTTCAGCTGGCGGTTCACGTCGGCGAACGACGGCACGCGGTCGGCCGGCAGGTCGATCTTGCCGAGCCCGGCGACGAACGCGTCGCACGCGCGCCCGCGCAGCAGCGCCGACTGGCGCGCATAGAGCTGCTTCCACACCGCGTGGTCGACCTGGCCGTAGCGCCGCAGCGGCTGGTCGATGGTGAAATCGGCGCGGGTTTCGAGGCCCGCGTCGAACTGCTCCTGCCGTTTCGCGGTGACGACGGTGGACATGATCAGGCTCTGCAGGCTGGGTTGGGTAACCATGCAAGTGTAGAGCGGGCCGCGCGCGGAAAGGGCGCATCGTTGGCGCTGATTTGATGGTTGATGCGATAATCGTGCATCAAATCATGAATCAATGCGGAGAATGCTCATGCTGGAACTCGATCACTTCGATCTCGCGCTGCTGGACGTGCTGCAGCGCTTCGGTCGCGCGACGCATCAGCAGCTCGGCGAGGAGGTGCCGCTGTCGCCGTCGCAGATCGGCCGGCGGCTGCAGCGGCTCGAGGCGGCCGGCGTGATCGAAGGCTATCGCGTGATGCTTCGCCCGGAAAGGCTCGGGCTCGGCGTCACCGCGTTCACGAGCCTGAAGCTCAAGCACCACGGCGATTCGATCATCGAGCAGTTCCAGCAGCAGATCGACGTGCTGCCCGAAGTGCTCGAATGCCACGCGGTGGTGGGCGATGCCGACTACCTGCTGCGGATCGTCGCGCCCGACCTGAACGCGCTGTCGCAGTTCGTGATGAAGAAGCTGATGCGCGTGCCGGGCGTCGACAGCGTGCGCTCGAACATCGTGCTGACGACCTTCAAGCGCAACGGCGCGCTGCCGCTCGCGCACCTGGCGCCCGGCGCCGCATGACGCAATGACGGGGCGGCGGCAGGGCTGAAGGCGGGCCGCGCTGCGCGGCCGCCGAAGGGCCGGATCAGGCCGTTTCGTGCTGCGTATCGGCGTTCAGCAGGTCGACGTACGCGACCGCGACGAGATCGTCCTGCGCCACGCCGAGCTTCGCGAACACGTCGTGCGCTTCGGCTTCGCCGCCGGCCTCGTCGTCGTCCGGGCCGAGCACGACTTCCAGTTCGATGAAATCGCCGAGGCCGTCGACGCGGTCGAGATGGATGCGCGTGCGACCCGCAAGGTACACGTGCCGTTCCTTCGTCACGATCCCGCGGGTGGTCAGCGCGGTCGCGAGCAGCGCGTGCATCGCGTCGGGGTTCGTCACGGGGCTGCGCGTGTAGTACGACGCCTTCGGGCCGTCGCGGTCGTCGCGCTGGTAGAAGATCAGTTCGGCCGGCGTGCCGTCCTCGAAACGGCGCAGCTTGAGCCGGCCGCGCGGCACGTCGTAGAAGAAATCCTGCTGGCGGTAGAACAGCGGCGCTTCGGTCGCGAGCTTGGCAGCCTGTTCGCGCAGCCGGTCGAATTCGCGGGCGCGGGCTTTGATCTCGATGTTGCGGGCCATGCGGGTCTCCTTCAATCGGGGTCTCGCGGTGTGCGAACGCACAATCTAGCAAAAACGCGAAGACGATGGCGTGACCGCCGATGTGGCGGGATGACGCGTGCGGGCCGTCACGCCACCTTCATCAGCACGGCTCATATCGCCCACTGGGCCTCGATCAGCCGCAGCGCGGCCGTGATCGCCGGTTCGTCGCGCCGCTCGGCGAGCGTCACGAACGTCAGCTCGGTCGGCACCGTCACGCGTTCGACGATCGTCAGCGCGTGGGCGTGCGCTTCGGCCAGCGCGGTCGAGTCGCGCGCGAGCGTCAGTCCGATCCCCGATTTGACGAGGTCGAGCATCGACTGCTCCTGGTCGACCTCGGCGACCTTCACCGGCTGCGCGCCGGCGTTGGCGAAGCGCCGCGACAGCAGCCGGTGGTGCGCGGACGCCGGCGGCGTCCAGATCCACGGCAGCGCGGCGAGCGCACGCCAGTCGTGCGCGCGCTGCACGCGTTCCTTCCAGCCGGCTGGCGCGAGCACGCGGTACTGGAAATGCGTGAGCGTGACGGTGTGGAACAGTGCGCCGTCGAGCGAATCGTCCTCGCCCGGCCGGCCGATGTAGTAGCCGACATCGAGCGCCCGCGTGCGCACCTGTTCGATCACCCAGCCCGACATCCCGTGCCGCAGCGCCGTCTCGATCTGCGGATGGGTCTCGACCAGCGCGCGCAGGAAGCCGCCGAGCCGCAGGAAACCCGGATCGAGGATCGTGCCGATCCGCAGCCGGCCGCGCACTTCGTGCCGCAGCGCGGCAGCGGCGCGCTGCACGTCGGCGGCCGCGGCGAGCGCGCGTTCCGCATGCGGCAGCAGTGTCTGGCCGTCGCGCGTGAGCGCGAGCCCGCGCGACGTGCGCGTGAACAGCGTGACGCCGAGCGTCTCCTGCAGATGCTTGATCTGCAGGCTGACGGCCGGCTGCGTCACGTGCAGCTGCGCGGCGGCGCGCGTCAGGTTGCCTTCGCGCGCGACCGTCGCGAACGCGCGGAGCAGGGTGAGATCCATCGTCGTGATATGAGCGTGGCTTATAACGCAGTTCAGCATAACTCATTGGATCGGCTGCCGGCCGCGGGAGTACGCTTGCTCGGGTCATGGTGTGCGCGGCCGCCTGCATGGCCCGCGACGCACTATGCTGAAAATGCGCGCGGCATCGCGCCGCGCGGCGCACAACAAGGAAGAAGGGGACACGCCGTGAGTACTCCACGTACGCTCGAAGGCGAATTCGATTACGTGATCGTCGGCGCGGGCACCGCGGGCTGCGTGCTCGCGAACCGCCTGACCGAGGATCCCGACATCCGCGTCCTGCTGCTGGAAGCCGGCGGCAAGGACGACTATCACTGGATCCATATTCCGGTCGGCTATCTGTACTGCATCGGCAACCCGCGCACCGACTGGCTGTACAAGACGCAACCCGAGGCGGCGCTCAACGGGCGCGCGCTGTCGTATCCGCGCGGCCGCGTGCTCGGCGGCTGCTCGTCGATCAACGGGATGATCTACATGCGCGGCCAGCGCGAGGATTACGACAGCTGGGCCGAGGCCACCGGCGACGCCGGCTGGTCGTGGGACAGCGTGCTGCCGATCTTCAAGCGCAGCGAGGATCACCATGCGGGCGCGAGCGACGCGCACGGCGCGGGCGGCTACTGGCGCGTCGAGAAGCAGCGTCTGCGCTGGGAGATCCTCGAATCGTTCGCGCAGGCCGCGCAGCAGTCCGGCATCCCCGCGACCGACGATTTCAACCGCGGCGACAATACCGGGGTCGGCTATTTCGAGGTGAACCAGAAGCGCGGCGTGCGCTGGAATACGTCGAAGGCATTCCTGCGGCCCGCGATGGCGCGACCGAACCTGACCGTGATCACCGGCGCGCAGGCGCAGCGCGTGATCTTCGACGGGCGGCGCGCCGTCGGCGTCGAGTATCGCGGCGGCGGCACCGACTACGTCGCGCGGGCCCGCGCGGAAGTGCTGCTGACGTCCGGCGCGGTGAATTCGCCGCAGCTGCTCGAGCTGTCGGGAATCGGCGACGGCCGGCGATTGCAGGCGCTCGGCATCGACGTCGTGCAGGATCTGCCGGGCGTCGGCGAAAACCTGCAGGATCATCTGCAGTTGCGGATGGCGTTTCGCGTCGAAGGCGTGCGCACGCTCAACACGCTGTCCGCGCACTGGTGGGGCAAGCTGATGATCGGCGCCGAATATGCGTTGCTGCAGCGCGGGCCGATGTCGATGGCGCCGTCGCAGCTCGGCGCATTCGCGAAATCGGATCCGGACGATCCCGCGCTCACGCGCCCCGATCTCGAATACCACGTGCAGCCGTTGTCGCTCGAACGCTTCGGCGAACCGCTGCACAGCTTCAACGCATTCACGGCGTCGGTGTGTCATCTGCGGCCGACCTCGCGTGGCAGCGTGCACGTCACGAGCGCCGATCCGGGCATCGCGCCGGCGATCGCGCCGAACTATCTGTCGACCGATCACGATCGCCATGTCGCCGCGAACGCGCTGCGCCTGACGCGCCGGATCGCGTCCGCGCCGGCGCTCGCGCGCTATCGTCCCGCGGAAATCCTGCCGGGCACGCAATACCGGAGCGAAGCCGAGCTGATCGAGGCGGCCGGCGCCGTCGGCACGACGATCTTCCATCCGGTCGGCACCTGCCGGATGGGACGGGCCGACGACGAACGCGCGGTGGTCGACAGCCGGTTGCGCGTACGCGGCATCGCCGGGCTGCGGATCGTCGATGCGTCGGTGATGCCGTTCATCACGTCGGGCAACACCAATTCGCCGACGCTGATGATCGCCGAGCGCGCGAGCGACATGATCCGCGCCGATCGCCGCGCGGCGCGCGAGGCGACGCCGGTGCGAACCGACGCTGCGGCGTCGGTTGCGTGACGGCCCGCTGACGCGCGCGACAGCGGGCCGTCATGCACGCGGCCGCTGATTCGCTATGCGAACCAAGCCGTCGCCGCGGCCGCGCGAGCGGCACGATCCATGCTCGATGCAGGCCGCGCAGTCGCGCGGCTTGTTTCATCGCGCGTGCCGGGTGTGGCGGAAGGTCAACGCGCGATGATGCACGTGTCAAAAAAGCATGGCGAAAAATCGCGTTCGGCCGCGTGCGACAGGGCGGTCAGCCCTATAAGTGCAAATCCCGATGATTGCACTGCACCAACGGCGCGACAATGTTGCGCAATGTGCATACGCGTCGGCGCGGGAGACCAACCCTCGAGGCGTACCACGGCGCCCGGGGGCAGCCCGCTGATCCGCTGACCTGTTCGCGGCCGCTTGCGCCAGGCATCCCGGTGCTTCGCCTGACTTCGTACGGAAGGGAACATGATTCTCGGCGACACGATTCTGGAAACACGCGGACTGACGAAGGAATTCAGGGGCTTCACCGCCGTGAACGGCGTCAACCTGCGTGTGCGCCGCGGTGCGATCCACGCATTGATCGGGCCCAACGGCGCGGGCAAGACCACCTGCTTCAACCTTCTCACCAAGTTCCTGACACCGACGGCCGGCCAGATCGTCTTCAACGGCATCGACATCACCGACGAGCGGCCCGCGCAGGTCGCGCGGCGCGGCATCATCCGTTCGTTCCAGATCTCGGCCGTGTTCCCGCACCTGACCGCGCTGCAGAACGTGCGCATCGGCCTGCAGCGCGCGCTCGGCACCGAATTCCATTTCTGGCGCAGCGAACGCACGCTGAAGCGGCTCGACGACCGTGCGATGGATCTCCTCACGCAGGTCGGCCTCACCGATTTCGCGCACGTGCCGACCGTCGAGCTCGCGTACGGCCGCAAGCGCGCGCTCGAGATCGCGACGACGCTCGCGATGGAGCCCGAACTGATGCTGCTCGACGAGCCCACGCAGGGGATGGGCCACGAGGACGTCGATCGCGTGACCGCGCTGATCAAGAAGGTCGCGAGCGGCCGCACGATCCTGATGGTGGAACACAACATGAACGTGATCGCGGGCATCTCCGACACGATCACCGTCCTGCAACGCGGCGAGGTGCTGGCCGAAGGCTCGTATGCGGAGGTCTCGAAGAATCCGCTCGTCATCGAAGCCTACATGGGCAGCGCCGACGCGGCGCTCGCGGGGGCGCACGCATGAAGCACAGCGAACGGGAGGAACGCGAATTGAGCGGCGTCGAGAGCGTTACGCCCGCGCTGGAGATCACGGGCCTGGAGGCCTGGTACGGGGAATCCCACATATTGCACGGTGTCGACCTGACCGTGCATCGCGGCGAGGTCGTCACGCTGCTCGGCCGCAACGGCGCGGGCCGCACGACGACGCTGCGCGCGATCATGGGCCTCACGGGCCGCCGCAGCGGGTCGATCAAGGTCGCGGGCCACGAGACGATCGGCCTCCCGACGCACCGCATCGCGCATTTCGGCATCGGCTACTGCCCGGAGGAGCGCGGGATCTTCTCGAGCCTGTCGTGCGAGGAGAACCTGATGCTGCCGCCGCTGATCGGGCCGCGCGAGCACGCGATGTCGCTCGACGAGATCTACGCGATGTTCCCGAACCTCGCGTCGCGCCGGCAGAGCCAGGGCACGCGGCTGTCCGGCGGCGAGCAGCAGATGCTCGCGGTCGCGCGGATCCTGCGCACCGGCGCGAACCTGCTGCTGCTCGACGAGATTTCCGAAGGCCTCGCACCGGTGATCGTGCAGGCGCTCGCGCGGATGATCGTCGCGCTGAAGGCGCGCGGCTACACGATCGTGATGGTCGAACAGAATTTCCGTTTTGCCGCGCCGCTCGCCGACCGCTTCTACGTGATGGAGCACGGCACCATCGTCGAGCATTTCCAGGCGGCCGAACTGGAAAGCAAGATGCCGACCCTGCACGACCTGCTTGGGGTGTGACGCCGCCCCGTTGCCCTTGCCGCTAGCCGTGGCGGCCCTCGAACAACCACAACGCATCAGAACAACAGGAGACGTCAATGAAAATGAAGACCCTCGCACAGGCCTGTCTCGCACTCGCGGCCGCCGCGTTCACCGCCGGCGCCGCACACGCGGCGGATACCGTGAAGATCGGCTTCATCACCGACATGTCGGGGCTTTACGCGGATATCGACGGGCAGGGCGGCCTTGAGGCGATCCGCATGGCGGTCGCCGATTTCGGCGGCAAGGTGCTCGGCAAGCCGATCGAGGTCGTCTACGCCGATCACCAGAACAAGGCCGACATTGCCGCATCGAAGGCGCGCGAATGGATGGACCGCGGCGGGCTCGACCTGCTGGTCGGCGGCACGAACTCGGCCACCGCGCTGTCGATGAACCAGGTCGCGGCCGAGAAGAAGAAGGTCTACATCAACATCGGCGCGGGCGCCGACACGCTGACCAACGAGCAGTGCACGCCGTACACGGTCCACTATGCATACGACACGATGGCGCTCGCGAAAGGCACCGGTTCGGCGGTGGTGAAGCAGGGCGGCAAGTCGTGGTTCTTCCTGACGGCCGACTACGCGTTCGGCAAGGCGCTCGAGAAGAACACGTCGGACGTCGTGAAGGCGAACGGCGGGCAGGTGCTCGGCGCGGTGCGCCACCCGCTGTCGGCATCGGATTTCTCGTCGTTCCTGCTGCAGGCGCAGGCGTCGAAGGCGCAGATTCTCGGCCTCGCGAACGCCGGCGGCGACACGATCAACTCGATCAAGGCCGCGAAGGAATTCGGCATCATGAAGACGATGAAGCTCGCCGCGCTGCTGATGTTCATCGACGACGTGCACAGCCTCGGCCTCGAGACGACGCAGGGCCTCGTGCTGACCGACAGCTGGTACTGGAACCGCGACGCCGCGTCGCGCCAGTGGGCGCAGCGCTACTTCGGCAAGATGAAGAAGATGCCGTCGAGCCTGCAGGCGGCCGACTACTCGTCGGTGACGACCTACCTGAAGGCCGTGCAGGCCGCCGGAACGACCGACTCCGACAAGGTGATGGCCGAGCTGAAGAAGATCAAGATCAACGACTTCTACGCGAAGGGCTACATCCGCACGGACGGCAGCATGATCCACGACATGTACCTGATGGAAGTGAAGAAGCCGTCGGAATCGAAGGAGCCGTGGGATTACTACAAGGTGCTCGCGACGATTCCGGGCGAACAGGCGTTCGGGACCAAGCAGGAGACGCGCTGCGCGTTGTGGAAGTAAGCAGGGCGTAGCGGCGCGCACGGGCGCGCCGCTCGGTGGTGGCTGCCGCGATGTGCCCGCTGCGCCGCCCGCGTGCGTGGCGCCTGAAGGTTGCGCACGCAACGAAACTCATTCTGACGGCTAAGTCGATGGAAATCTTTGGCATTCCGTTGCCGGCGATGCTGAGCCAGTTGCTGCTCGGGCTCGTCAACGGCTCGTTCTACGCGATCCTGAGCCTCGGGCTCGCGGTGATCTTCGGGCTGCTCAACGTGATCAACTTCGCGCACGGCGCGCTGTTCATGCTGGGCGCGATGCTCGCGTGGATGGGCCTGTCGTACTTCGGGCTGCCGTACTGGGCGATGCTCGTGCTGGCGCCGCTGGTGGTCGGCGCGTTCGGGATCGCGATCGAACGCTCGATGCTGCGCTGGCTGTACAAGCTCGATCACCTGTACGGGCTGCTGCTCACGTTCGGCCTCACGCTGGTCGTCGAAGGCGTGTTCCGGTCGATCTACGGATCGTCGGGCCAGCCGTACGACGTGCCGTCGCAGCTGTCGGGCGCGACCAACCTCGGCTTCATGTTCCTGCCGAACTATCGCGCGTGGGTCGTCGTCGCGTCGCTCGCGGTGTGTCTCGCGACGTGGTTCGTGATCGAGAAGACGCGTCTGGGTGCCTACCTGCGCGCGGGCACCGAGAACCCGAAGCTCGTCGAGGCGTTCGGCGTGAACGTGCCGATGATGATCACGCTCACCTACGGCTTCGGCGTCGCGCTCGCCGCGTTCGCCGGCGTGCTGGCCGCGCCGGTGATCCAGGTGTCGCCGCTGATGGGCCAGCCGATGATCATCACCGTGTTCGCGGTGGTCGTGATCGGCGGGATGGGCTCGATCCTCGGCTCGATCGTCACGGGCCTGCTGCTCGGCGTGATCGAAGGCTTCACGCGCGTGTTCTATCCGGAAGCGTCGGCCACCGTCGTGTTCGTGATCATGGCGATCGTGCTGCTGTTCCGCCCGGCGGGCCTCTTCGGCAAGGAAAAATGATGCAGAGAAAAGTGCTCTACGGCGTGCTGCTCGCCGCACTGCTCGCCGCGCCGTTCATCGGCGCGTATCCGGTGTTCGTGATGAAGGTGCTGACGTTCGCGCTGTTCGCGGCCGCGTTCAACCTGCTGATCGGCTATACGGGGCTGCTGTCGTTCGGCCATGCGATGTTCCTCGCGACGGCCGGCTACGCGACCGGCTATTCGATGCAGACGCTCGGCTTCACGCCGGAGCTCGGCGTGCTGGTCGGCACCGTCGCGGCGACGCTGCTCGGGCTCGTCGTCGGGCTGTTCGCGATCCGCCGGCAGGGCATCTACTTCGCGATGATCACGCTCGCGTTCGCGCAGATGGTCTATTTCATCTACCTGCAGGCGCCGTTCACGCACGGCGAGGACGGCCTGCAGGGCGTGCCGCGCGGCCGCCTGTTCGGGCTGCTCGACCTGTCGAACGACGTCGCGCTGTACTACGTCGTGCTGGCGGTGGTCGTCGCCGCATGCGCGTTCATCGTGCGGGTCGTCCATTCGCCGTTCGGCCAGGTGCTCGTCGCCATCAAGGAAAACGAAGCGCGCGCCATCTCGCTCGGCTACGACACCGACCGCTTCAAGCTGCTCGCGTTCATCCTGTCGGCCGGGCTCGCGGGGCTGGCCGGCTCGCTGAAGGTGCTCGTGCTCGGCTTCGAGACGCTGTCCGACGCGCACTGGACGATGTCGGGCCTGGTCGTGCTGATGACGCTCGTCGGCGGGATGGGCACCCTGTTCGGGCCGCTTCTCGGCGCCGCGCTGATCGTCGCGCTGGAAGACCGGCTCGGCGACATCGGAGAATGGCTCGCGTCGGCCACGGGCGTCGCGTGGTTTCATTCGCTCGGCGAGTCGGCGACGATCGTCACCGGGCTGATCTTCATCGCATGCGTGCTGGCATTCCGGCGCGGCATCGTCGGCGAGATGGTTGCGCGGATCAAGCCGCTCCGGGCATCGCCCTGAGCGCAGGCCGTACGCATCGCCGCCCGCTGATGCGCAGCACCATCCCGCATGCGCCGAAAAGGGTATTGCGGCCGGCTCGGGCCGGCGCCGCGCGACAGGCTGGTGCCCCATTTTCGTGCGGCAATGCACCATAGGGGTAAATGCTAAGTTGTCGTGGTGCTTAAGCCTCTTTAAGATTCACTCTAGTTCTGATGCACCGCGAAACGAATTTGCAGGTGGAGAACGAGGAGACAATCGAGGCACAAAGTGCCCGGACCCCAAAGCGCTGTTGGACGGAATCCAACAGCGCTTTTTCATTTGCGTGCACGGATTTCCCCCGATGGTGCATCAGCCTGCGCGATAGTCGTGCCCCGCACCTGCATGCGCACCGCATCGCTTCCGCGCTTCGCCGCGTTCTCCGTTTTTCCCGTTCCCGACATTCGTTTGCAGACAGCGCGCCGTTGCGCACATGCTGTCCGGGCTTACCCGGTTGGCGTGCGCGAATCGCGTCCGTTACACTCAGCTTTCGCCGACCGAGCGGTCGGGAAAACGGTCGGCAGTTCTCCTACAAGCAGAATGCAGAAGAGGGAGTACGGTTGGATGAGCAGCGCGGGACGATGGTTCGGGGCAGGAAAGGCGGCTGGCGCCGCCCGTTCGTCGCGGGGTGTGGCAACGGTCAGCGCGGCCTTCCCGGGCCGTTCTGCGGCCTGTACGCGCGCTGCGACGCCATCGGGGGTCGTTGCGTTCGCATCCGTATCCGCATTCTCATGAGCCGCCGTTTTTTCGACGTTTCACCGCGCGTATACCTGGCCGTATCCGGCCGGAGCGGCGTGCGTTCCCGCCATCGTTGCGCATGCATCGATCGTTCGCACGATCCCGCATTTCTTCGCCACCTTCATCCTGACGACACTGCTGCTGCGCATCGTGACGGGCGAACGGCCGTGTCAGGCGGCAGGCGGCGGGTGTGCGGGGTTTCACGGGAAAACGAGCGTAGGCGCGGCCAGGCGAGATAGTTAAATTATTAACTTGTTTTGGGGACCGGGAGCCGCCCGAGCGACCCGTGGCTTTTTCGAGCAGCGTTTGGAGACAACGTAAATGAAGATGAATCGATGGATGGAGGCCGTGCTTGCCGCGGGCCTCGTGTGCGCGGCGGCAACGGCGTCGGCGCAGGTGAAGATCGGCGTGACGCTGTCGGCCACTGGGCCGGCCGCGTCGCTCGGGATCCCGGAAAAGAACACGATCGCGCTGCTGCCCAAGGAAATCGCGGGCAAGAGCGTGCAGTACATCGTGCTGGATGACGCCTCCGACACGAGCCGTGCGGTGCAGAACGTGCGCAAGCTGATCGACGAGGACCACGTCGACGCGATCATCGGCTCGTCCGTCACGCCGAACTCGCTCGCGATGCTCGACCCGGTATCGCAGGGCAAGACGCCGACGATCTCGCTCGCCGCGAGCGCGCAGATCATCTCGCCGATGGACGCGAAGCGCGCGTGGATGTTCAAGGTGCCGCAGAATGACCAGCTGATGGCCGATGCGATCGCCGGCTACATGGCGAAGCACGGCGTGAAGACGGTCGGCTTCGTCGGCTTTGCCGATGCGTACGGCGACAGCTGGTACAACACGTTCAACGCGGCGGCCGCGAGGAACGGCCTGAAGGTCGTATCGAACGAGCGCTACAACCGCACCGACGCGTCGGTGATGGGGCAGGTGCTGAAGCTGCTGGGCTCGAACCCGGATGCGGTGCTGATCGCGGGCTCCGGCACGCCGGCGGCGCTGCCGGCCAAGACGCTGAAGGAGCGTGGCTACAAGGGCAAGGTGTACCAGACGCACGGCGTCGCGAACAACGACTTCCTGCGCGTGTGCGGCAAGGATTGCGAAGGCGAGATCCTGCCGGCCGGCCCGGTGCTCGTGACCGACCAGCTGCCTGATTCGAACCCGGTGAAGAAGCCGGCGCTCAGTTACAAGGCCGCGTACGAGAAGGCCTACGGCGCGGGCTCGCTGTCGACGTTCGGCGGCCATGCGTGGGATGCGGGGCTGTTGCTGCAGCGTGCGATTCCGGAGGCGCTGAAGAAGGGCCAGCCGGGCACCGAGGCGTTCCGCGAGGCGCTGCGTGCGTCGCTCGAAAGCGTGAAGGACCTTCCCGTGTCGCACGGCGTGATCAACATGACGGCAACCGATCACAACGGCTTCGACACGCGTGCGCGCGTGATGGTGCAGATCGTCGACGGCAAGTGGAAGCTGCAGGCCGAGTAAGCATCACGTGAAACCGGCATGCGCGGCGCGAACGGCGCCGCGCATGCCGTCGGCAGGGCGCCGGGCCTGACGGGCCGCGCCCCGGGCTGCCTGGAACGTCCTGGGGCCGACACATGGCGCGTGACGCGCCTGCCGTGTCGCCCATGCCCCGCGGCGTTTCCGCCTTTCGTTTCTCCGCAGCATTCTCGATACACGAAACGTATGGATCTCTCGATTGCGGCGATCCTCGCGCAAGACGGCATCACGACGGGCGCCATTTATGCATTGCTGTCTCTGGCGCTCGTGCTGGTGTTTTCCGTCACGCGGGTGATCTTCATTCCCCAGGGCGAATTCGTCGCCTACGGTGCGCTGACGCTTGCCGCGTTGCAGGCGCAGAAATTTCCCGCCACCTGCTGGCTGCTGTTCGTGATGGGCATCGCGTGCTTCCTGCTCGAAGTCGGCGGCCTGATCCGGCATCGCGAGCGCCGCCATCAGCTCGGCCGCACGCTCGCGACGCTCGGCAGCCGCTACATCCTGCTGCCGCTCGCGGTGTTCGCGATCACGCGCAGCTTTGCCGCGCAGCCGATGCCGATGCTCGCGCAGATCGCGCTGACGCTTGCGATCGTCGTGCCGATGGGGCCGTTCGTCTACCGGCTCGTGTACCAGCCGATCGCCGAAGGCACGACGCTGCTGCTGTTGATCGTGTCGGTCGCCGTCCACTTCGCGATGGTCGGCCTCGGGCTCGTGATGTTCGGCGCGGAAGGCTCGCGTACCAACGGATTCTCGGACGCGTCGCTGGCGATCGGCAGCATGACGATCTCGGTGCAGAGCATCCTGGTCGTCGCCACGGCGCTTGTGCTGATCGGTGCGCTCTACGTGTACTTCGGCCGCACGATCGCCGGCAAGGCGCTGCGTGCGACGTCGGTGAACCGGCTCGGCGCTCGGCTCGTCGGCATCGGCACGACGGAAGCGGGGCGGCTCGCGTTTACGTTTGCGGCGGGGCTCGGCGTGCTGTCCGGGATCCTCGTCGGCCCGCTGACGACGATCTACTACGACTCGGGCTTCCTGATCGGTCTGAAGGGCTTCGTCGGCGCGATCATCGGCGGGCTCGTCAGCTATCCGCTCGCGGCCGCCGGCTCGCTGCTGGTTGGCGTGCTCGAATCGTATTCGTCGTTCTGGGCGAGCGCGTACAAGGAGGTGATCGTGTTCACGCTGATCATTCCGGTGCTGCTGTGGCGGAGCTTCGTGACGCCGCATGCGGAAGAGGAAGAGGAGTGACGCGATGAAGACGATGGTACGCAACAAGACCTTCTGGGTGTTTCTCGTGGTGTTGTTCGCGCTGCCGGTGCTGCCCGGCGCGCTGCACGTGCCCGAGTACTGGATCACGCTGCTGAACTACATCGGCCTCTATGCGATCGTCGCGATCGGGCTCGTGCTGCTGACGGGCGTTGGCGGGATGACGAGCTTCGGGCAGGCCGCGTTCGTCGGCATCGGCGCGTATGCGACCGCGTTCCTGACGACGCGCTACGGCGTATCGCCGTGGCTCGCGCTGATCGTCGGCGTCGTGCTGACGGCGCTCGTCGCGCTCGTGCTGGGTGCGGTCACGATGCGGCTGTCCGGGCACTTCCTGCCGCTCGGCACGATCGCGTGGGGCCTCGCGCTGTTCTACCTGTTCGGCAACCTCGAGCTGCTCGGCAAGTACGACGGGATCAACGGCATTCCGGCGCTGAACCTGTTCGGCCTCGCGCTCGAAAGCGGCCGCAGCCTGTACTTCCTGATCTGGGCCGTCGTGCTGGCCGCGATCGTGTCGGTGCAGAACCTGCTGAACAGCCGCCCGGGCCGCGCGATCCGCGCACTGCGCGGCGGCGGCGTGATGGCCGAGGCGATGGGCGTGAACACGGCATGGATGCGTGTGGTGATCTTCGTCTACGCAGCCGTGCTGGCGGCGGTGTCGGGCTTCCTGTACGCGCATCTGCAGCGTGCGGTGAACCCGACCCCGTTCGGGCTGAATCACGGGATCGAGTTCCTGTTCATGGCCGTGGTCGGCGGCGTGTCGCACGTGTGGGGCGCGGTGCTCGGTGCAGCGATCCTTACGGTGCTGCAGGACTACCTGCAGACGCTGCTGCCGAAGCTGCTCGGCTCGGAAGGCAACTTCGAGATCATCGTGTTCGGCGTGCTGATGGTGCTGCTGCTGCAGTACGCCCGCCAGGGCGTGTGGCCGTTCGTTGCCCGGCTGTTCCCGCGCGGGCCGAGCGCGCACGTGCCCGAGCAGGCCGATCCGCTGCCGCAGCGTGCGAAGCCGGCGGCCGGTGAGCCGCTGCTCGTCGTCGACAATGCACGCAAGCAGTTCGGCGGCCTCGTGGCCGTCAACGACGTCAGCTTCGACGTGAAAGCGGGGCAGATCATCGGCCTGATCGGTCCGAACGGCGCCGGCAAGTCGACCACGTTCAACCTCGTGACGGGCGTGCTGAAGCCGACGGGCGGCACGATCACGTTCCGTGGCGAGCGCATCGACGGGCTCACGTCGCGCCAGATCGTCCGCCGCGGCATCGGCCGTACCTTCCAGCACGTGAAGCTGCTGCCCGCGATGACGGTGCTCGAGAACGTCGCGATCGGTGCGCATCTGCGCGGCCATACGGGCGTCTGGCGCAGCATCGCGCGGCTCAATGCACACGAGGAGGCGCAACTGCTGGCCGAAGCCGCACGCCAGATCCGCCGCGTGGGGCTCGAGAAGCACATGTACGACGAAGCGGGCAGCCTCGCGCTCGGCCAGCAGCGGATTCTCGAAATCGCCCGCGCGCTGTGCTGCGATCCGACGCTGCTGCTGCTCGACGAGCCGGCTGCGGGGCTGCGTTACCAGGAGAAGCAACAGCTCGCCGACCTGCTGCGACGGCTAAAGGCGGAAGGCATGAGCGTGTTGCTCGTGGAACATGACATGGATTTCGTGATGAATCTCACCGACCGGCTGGTGGTGATGGAGTTCGGCACGCGGATCGCGGAAGGGTTGCCGCAGGATGTGCAGCAGGACCCGGCCGTGCTTGAAGCGTATCTGGGCGGGGTGGAGTGATGACGGACACGACGATGCCGATTCTCGAAGTGCGCGGGCTGGCAGTCCGGTACGGGAAGGTGGAGGCACTGCACGGTGCGGCGATCAAGGTCGGTGCGGGGCAGATCGTCAGCGTGATCGGCCCGAACGGTGCCGGCAAGTCGACGCTGCTGAACGCGATCATGGGCGCGTTGCCGGTTACGGGGCATGCGTCGGGCGCGGTCGTGTACCGCGGCAGCGACGTCGGTGCGTTGCCGGTCGAGCAGCGTGTCGCGCGCGGGATGTGCCTCGTACCGGAAAAGCGCGAGCTGTTCAGCACGATGACGGTCGAGGACAACCTTGTGCTGGGTGCATATCGCCGCAAGCAGGCTGGCGAATCGAACTTCCTCGACCAGCTCGACCACGTGTTCGTGCTGTTCCCGCGGCTGAAGGAGCGCCGCAAGCAGGCGGCCGGCACGCTGTCGGGCGGCGAGCGGCAGATGCTTGCGGTCGGCCGCGCGCTGATGGGCAAGCCCGACCTGTTGATGCTCGACGAGCCGAGCCTCGGGCTCGCGCCGCTGATCGTGAAGGAGATCTTTCATATCATCAGCGCGTTGCGCGGTACGGGGGTGGCGACGTTGCTGATCGAACAGAACGCGCGGGCCGCGTTGCAGATCTCGGATTACGGCTATGTGCTGGAGACCGGTGAGGTTGCGCTGGAAGGGCCGGCCGCCGAGCTTGCGCAGAATCCGCGCGTGATCGAAACGTACCTGGGGCTGGCGAAGAAGACGGCTTGATGGCCCGAGCGGTTGGCGGGAAACGAACGGCGTGTTTCACGTGAAACACGCCGTTTTTATTTGCCGGTGAGGCCTTGTTGGCTCGAGGTCTGGGGATAAGCGCCGGAGGAATCGTCTTAAGTCCTGTGCGGTGGTGGCTCGTTCCACAGGCCGATGATGTGTGGAACCTCGGTGGACAAGGGTGAGAGCAACCGGCAGAAATGCTGTGAAGAGAAGGGGGCACAGCATGTCGTGTTCGCGCGGCCTCGCGGGCTACGGATATCGATCGGGTCATATTCCGCCTGCGGCGTTCTCGCCAGCCAGCTTTTTTGCACAGGTGCAGCGATGTACGGCAAACCGTGCTCGGGCTTTGCCTGAACAGGCTCGACACCCTGGATTCTCCCGTCCACGGCCCAAAAATCGACGAAATGCACAGACCCTACCATTCGGACGGCATTCGGGTGAAAAGCGAACCCGCTATAATTCGGCCCATACATTTCTCTGATAGGTTCGTGCGCAGCTCGGCGTGCGGAATCCACCATGCTTTTTCCCACAGAATTTGACGTCATCGTCGTCGGTGGCGGTCATGCCGGCACGGAAGCCGCGCTGGCGTCCGCCCGTATGGGCGCGAAGACGCTGCTGCTGACCCACAATATCGAAACGCTCGGGCAGATGAGCTGCAATCCGTCGATCGGCGGCATCGGCAAGGGCCATCTGGTCAAGGAAGTCGACGCGCTGGGCGGCGCAATGGCCGCCGCGACGGACGAGAGCGGTATTCAGTTCCGGATCCTCAATTCGTCGAAGGGCCCGGCCGTGCGCGCGACGCGTGCGCAGGCCGACCGCATCCTGTACAAGGCCGCGATCCGCCAGCGGCTCGAGAACCAGCCGAACCTGTGGCTGTTCCAGCAGGCCGTCGACGACCTGATGGTCGAAGGCGACCGCGTGGTGGGCGCCGTCACGCAGATCGGTATCCGCTTCCGCTCGCGTGCGGTCGTGCTGACGGCCGGCACGTTCCTCGACGGCAAGATCCACGTCGGCCTGAACAACTACACGGGCGGCCGCGCCGGCGATCCGGCAGCCGTGTCGCTGTCGTCGCGCCTGAAGGAGCTGAAGCTGCCGCAGGGCCGGTTGAAGACCGGTACGCCCCCGCGTATCGACGGCCGGACGATCGACTTCTCGAAGCTCGACGAGCAGCCGGGCGACCTCGATCCGATTCCCGTGTTCTCGTTCCTGGGCCGCGCGGAGCAGCATCCGCAGCAGCTGCCGTGCTGGGTCACGCATACGAACGAACGCACGCACGACATCATTCGCGGCGGCCTCGACCGTTCGCCCATGTATACAGGCGTGATCGAAGGCGTCGGGCCGCGTTATTGCCCGTCGATCGAGGACAAGATCCACCGGTTCGCGTCGAAGGAATCGCACCAGATCTTTCTCGAGCCGGAAGGGCTGACGACCAACGAGTTCTACCCGAACGGGATCTCGACGAGCCTGCCGTTCGATGTCCAGCTCGAGCTCGTGCATTCGATGCGCGGCCTCGAGAACGCGCACATCCTGCGCCCGGGTTATGCGATCGAGTACGACTACTTCGACCCGCGCGCGCTGAAGGCGTCGCTCGAGACCAAGGCGATCAACGGGTTGTTCTTTGCGGGCCAGATCAACGGCACGACCGGCTATGAAGAGGCGGCCGCGCAGGGCTTGCTGGCCGGCCTCAATGCGGGGCGCTATGTGCAGGAGAAGGACGCGTGGTGCCCGCGTCGTGACCAAGCCTATCTGGGCGTGCTGGTCGACGATCTCGTGACGCGTGGCGTGGCCGAGCCGTACCGGATGTTCACGAGCCGTGCCGAGTATCGCCTGAGCCTGCGTGAAGACAATGCCGACATGCGCCTGACCGAGATCGGCCGCGAGCTGGGGCTCGTCGACGACGCGCGCTGGGACGCATTCAGCCGGAAGCGCGACGCTGTTTCACGTGAAACCGAACGCCTGAAGTCGACGTGGGTCACGCCGAAGACGCTGCCGCCGGAAGAGGCGACCGCGCTGCTCGGCAAGGCGATCGATCACGAATACAGCCTCGCCGAACTGCTGCGTCGTCCGGGCATCAGCTACGACGGCGTATGCGGGCTAAAGGGTGGTGAATGCGGTCCCGCGGAGCCGCTGACCGACGATCCGGTGCTGCTCGAGCAGATCAAGGAGCAGGTCGAGATTGGTATCAAGTATCAGGGCTATATCGAGCGCCAGGCATCCGAGATCGAACGCAACGACGCGAACGAGAACACGCGCTTGCCCGATGGTATCGATTACCGTGAAGTGCGCGGGCTGTCGTTCGAAGTGAGCCAGAAGCTCAACGAGTTCCGGCCGGAAACGATCGGGCAGGCATCGCGCATCTCGGGCGTCACGCCGGCGGCAATCTCGCTGCTGATGGTGCACCTGAAGCGTCGCGGGCTGGGCCGCCGGAATGGCACGGCCGCCGAGGCAACGGAGCAGGGGGACGGCGCCGTCCCGACGCAACAATGACGGCGCGTCGCGCGCCGGCGGTTAATCGGGACGTACTGGAACAGATGCTCGTCGAAGGCACGGCGGCGCTCGACCTCACGCTGACGGATGCTCAGCGCAACCAGTTGCTCGACTATGTCGCGCTGCTCGGCAAGTGGAACGCGGTCTACAACCTGACCGCGATCCGCGACCCGAAGCAGATGCTGATCCAGCACATCCTCGATTCGCTTTCGATCGTCCCGCATCTGCGCGGCCGTGCGTCGGCGCGCGTGCTCGACGTCGGTTCGGGCGGCGGGTTGCCCGGCATCGTGCTCGCGATCGTCGAGCCTGACTGGCAGGTCACGCTGAACGATATCGTGCAGAAGAAGTCTGCATTCCAGACGCAGATGCGCGCGGAACTGAAGCTCGCGAACCTGTCGGTCGTCACCGGGCGGGTCGAATCGCTGCAGCCGGGCGTCGAAGTGCCGGAAAAATTCGACATGATCGTATCCCGCGCTTTCGCGGATCTGTCCGACTTCGTTAAACTTGCTCGACATCTGGTTGCGCCGGGTGGGTCGATCTGGGCAATGAAGGGCGTTCACCCGGATGATGAAATTGCGCGCTTGCCGGAAGGCAGCCGCGTGAAGCAGACGATCCGGCTGGCGGTGCCGATGCTCGATGCCGAGCGGCATCTGTTCGAAGTGGCCGTCGACGACGCGAATTGAAGGCGCGCGGTAGCGCGCCGTTTGTTTGAAGGTAAAGGGAACACACCAACGATGGCAAAGATCTTCTGCGTTGCGAACCAGAAGGGGGGCGTCGGCAAGACGACGACATCGGTCAATCTCGCCGCAAGCCTTGCAGCGCAGGAGCAACGAGTCCTGCTGATCGATCTCGACCCGCAGGGCAACGCGACGATGGGCAGCGGGATCGACAAGGCCGCCTGTGAGGCGACCGTGTACGAAGTGCTGGTCGATGGCGTGTCGGTCGCCGATGCGCGCATCCGCCCGGACGGCGTCACCTACGATGTGCTGCCCGCGAACCGCGAGCTGTCCGGTGCCGAGATCGAACTGATCAGCATCGACAACCGCGAGCGCCGGCTGAAAGCAGCGCTCGAACGCGTGGCCGACGACTACGATTTCGTGCTGATCGATTGCCCGCCGACGCTGTCGCTGCTGACGCTGAACGGGTTGTGCGCGGCACATGGCGTCGTGATCCCGATGCAGTGCGAGTACTTCGCGCTGGAAGGGTTGTCGGACCTCGTCAACACGATCAAGCAGGTTCACGCGAACATGAACCGCGACCTGAAGATCATCGGCTTGCTGCGTGTGATGTTCGATCCGCGCATCACGCTGCAGCAGCAAGTCTCCGATCAACTGAAAGCGCACTTTGGCGACAAGGTGTTCGACGCGGTGATTCCGCGCAACGTGCGCCTGGCGGAAGCGCCGAGTTACGGGTTGCCGGGCGTCGTGTTCGACCGCAGCTCGCGCGGTGCGCAGGCGTATCTCCAGTTCGGTGCCGAGATGATCGAACGCGTCCGCGCGTTCGAGGTGTCGTGATCCGGACATGAGCGAAGCGAGGAAGAAAGACATGAACGCGGTACCAAAGAAGAAGGGCTTGGGACGTGGCCTCGAAGCGCTGCTCGGCGGCAGCGCCGATATCACCGAAGCGGTGAAGATCGAAGGGGCGCCGAACACGCTCGCGCTCGGCAAGCTGCAGGCCGGCAAGTACCAGCCGCGGACGCGGATGGACGAGGGCAGCCTGCAGGAGCTCGCGGCCAGCATTCGCGCTCAGGGCGTGATGCAGCCGATCCTGGTACGGCCCATTTCATCAGACAAATACGAGATCATTGCAGGCGAGCGGCGGTTCCGCGCGGCGCGCCTGGCCGGTCTCGATGAAGTGCCGGTGCTCGTAAAGGACGTGTCCGATCAGGCTGCCGCCGCGATGGCGCTGATCGAGAACATCCAGCGCGAGGACCTGAACCCGCTTGAAGAGGCGCACGGTATCCAGCGCCTGCTCGACGAGTTCGGTTTCACGCACGAGCAGGCGGCCGAATCGGTCGGCCGTTCGCGCAGCGCGGTGTCGAACCTGCTGCGCCTGCTGAACCTCGCGTCGCCGGTGCAGACGATGCTGCTGGCCGGCGATCTCGACATGGGGCACGCGCGCGCGCTGCTCGCCGTCGATGCGGCCACGCAGATCACGCTCGCGCATCAGGTCGTCAACAAGCGCATGTCGGTGCGCGAAACCGAGAAGCTCGTCGCACATACGACGAAGGAAGCGCCGGCCGTGAAGGCGCGCGCGAAGGACGACGGCGGCCGCGATACGCGCCGTCTCGAAGAGGAGTTGTCCGACCTGCTCGCGTCGACGGTGAAGATCAAGCTCGGCCGCCGCGGGCGCGGGCAGGTGACGATCGACTTCGGCAACCTCGATGCGCTCGAGGGCATTCTCGCGCGGCTGCGCGGCAACGTCGCAACCGAAGAGTAAGGACAGCCAATGGAGAAGACGGGCGCACCGGCGCCGCGCCGGTGGCTCGGATGGCTTGCGCAGGAACCGGTACTGTCGGTGCTTGCACTCGGCCTGATCGTGCTGCAATGGGTGCGTCCGCAACCATTTTCGGTGCTTGCAGGTCGCGTCGACTGGCAGACGGTCGCGACGCTCGCGGGCCTGCTGATGCTGACCAAGGCACTCGAGCTGTCCGGTTGCCTGATGTGGCTCGCGCACCGCATTGTGCATCACGTGCATTCCGAACGCGGGCTCGCGATGCTGCTGGTCGGATTCGCCGCGGTACTGTCGATGTGGCTCACCAACGACGTCGCGCTGTTCGTCGTCGTGCCGTTGATGGTGTCGCTGCGTGCACTGACGCCGCTACCGTTCCGGCGGCTCGTGATCGTCGTCGCGCTGGCCGTCAACGCGGGGTCCGTCGCGACACCGCTCGGCAATCCCCAGAATCTTTTCCTGTGGCAATTGAGCGGCGTGTCGTTCGGCCGCTTCGTGGTTACGCTCGGGCCGCTGGCGCTTGCGTTGATGGCGTTGCTGCTCGTGCTGACCGCGTTCATGTTTCGCGCGAAGCCGCTCGATCTGTCCGGCGACGCCATCGCGTTACCGGTACAGCGCATGCACGCGCTGATCGCGGCAGTGCTGTTCGCTGCATTCGTACTGCTCGCCGATGCCCACCATCCGCTGCCGGGCCTCGTCGGCGTCGCCATCGTCCTGCTCGCCGTCAAACGCAACGCAGTCCTGAAGATCGACTGGCTGCTGCTGCTGATCTTCGTGCTGATGTTCGTCGTGCTGCGCAGCGCGGCCGCGCTGCCCGTCGTGCACGACACGATCGCAAATGCGCGGCTCGATTCGCCGCTGCGCGTCTATGCCGCGGGCGCCGTGCTGTCACAGGTGATCAGCAATGTGCCGGCGGCGATCCTGCTGTCGGAATTCACGCACGACTGGCGTGCGCTGGCGTTCGGCGTATCGGTCGGCGGTTTCGGTTTTGCCATCGGTTCGCTCGCGAACCTGATCGCGGTGCGTCTCGCGAAGGAGCCGCGCATGTGGCTGCCGTTTCATCTGGTGTCGATTCCGTTCGCACTCGTGAGCGCGGCACTTGGCGCGTGGTTGCTCGTTCACGGTTGAGCAAGGCGGGTGCGCGGCACAGGTGTGCGATTCGAGGGGCGGGGAAGGGTGCAGTATTCGCGGTGGTTATAGGCTGTTGATAAGTGCCGCAACCCACAGTCGAACACCTGTGGTGGCGCGACAACTGATTGGACGTATCGATGCGCGAGCGTCCGGTCGAATTTCACCCGTCGCGCACGACCGATCGGCCAGGGCGCTTCGCGTGTTCCGGGCCGTCGTGCCAAGTCATTCCGGGCGAGTGTTTCACCGCGCATTTCCCGCGGCGATCGTGCCGCTCCGCCCGGACCCGTACCGGGCATCGTTTCCCCGTCATTCCCCCTGCCGCCGGCGTTTTACGCGCAAGAAATACCGGTGCAAGAAATCGACCTTACAACTGTCATCGTACGTCGTCGAATCGAGTGTTTTTTCACATGATGAGGCGTCGTTTTATGCAGGTTTTTGTCGCGTCTAAAGCCTTGAATCACTTGCAACTATCGCTTACAATCGCCCGGATTTGTTAGCTAGGCACCCCTGAAAGCTTTCAGAAAGCTTGGGGTCGGGTTCAAGGACTTTGCGGAAGATTGCGATGGCGGGTCAGGCGCCGGACGACAGGCACGATGATCAGCGCACGCAACGCCCCGCTTCGGCGGCCGGTGAGTGGCGCGAATCCGACGACTGGGATGTCGAGCAGCAAGATAACAACATCGTTCCGCTTACACGGACGGAAGCCGAGAGGCTGTTCGGTCCGAACGTGAGCAAGCCCTCGCGCGTGACCCCCTACAAGGTGGTGTTCGCGCAAGTGGTCCTGTCCCTGGTTGCAACGCTGGCGTGGTGGCTGTTTTCGAAGTCGCCGGGCGCCGCTGCGCAATCCGCGTTTCTGGGCGGAGCGATTGGCTGGGTGCCATGTGCGGTATTCGTGGCACGACTGAAGGCAGGTGGCTCGGCCACCGTGATGAGCTGGGTGATGGGCGAAGCCCTGAAGCTCGCTCTGACGATCGGGATGTTCACCGCAGTGGCGTTCGGCTGGGCCGGCGTGCACTGGGTGCCGTTCCTCGTCACGTACCTCGTCGTGCTGAAGACCTACTGGATCGCGCTGGCCTGGCGGTAAGGAACAAGCAGCGTGCGGTTTCGACAGCGAACCGCACCGGCCCGTTCCCGCAATAGCGTGTTGCGGAACAGGCAAAACGATTTTCGACAATTTGGGTGGCATTAACGATATGGCAGCTAGCGAAGGCACGCGCGGTCCGGATCCGTCCGAGTACATTGCGCACCACTTGCAGAATTTCTCCACCTCGCATCAGACGTCGATTTTCGACATCCACGTCTGGAATCTCGACACGCTGTTCTGGTCGATCGTGTGCGGCATCGTGACGATCGTCCTGCTGCGTCTGGCCGCCCGCAAGGCGACGTCGGGCGTGCCGGGCCGCTTCCAGTGCGCGATCGAGATGCTCGTCGAAATGGTCGAAGACCAGTCGAAGGCCATCGTCCACGGCAATCGTACCTTCATCGCTCCGCTCGCCCTCACGGTGTTCGTGTGGGTCGCGCTGATGAACTCCCTCGACTTCCTCCCGGTCGACCTGCCGGGCCGCGTGATCGGCCTGCTCGGTCTGTCGGACGTGATTTCCCACCATCGCATCGTCCCGACGGCCGACCTGAACGGCACGCTCGGCATCGCGCTCGGCGTGTTCGTCCTGATGATCTACTACAGCATCAAGATCAAGGGCGCGGGCGGCTTCGTGCACGAGCTGCTGTCGGCACCGTTCGGCGCACACCCGCTGCTGTGGATCCCGAACCTCGCGCTCAACATTGTCGAATATCTCGCGAAGACCGTTTCTCTCGGTATGCGGCTGTTCGGCAACATGTACGCGGGTGAGCTGTTGTTCCTGTTGATCGCCCTGCTCGGCAGCATGTGGAGCTTCGGTGGCGACGCAACGTTCCTCGGCTTCGTTGGTCATGTGATCGCGGGTAGCGTCTGGGCAATCTTCCACATCCTGATTGTTCTGTTGCAGGCATTCATTTTCATGATGCTGACGCTGGTGTATCTCGGCCAGGCGCACGACAAGCACTAAGCGCGGCGTGCAAGAAAGAGTCTTCGTTTTAGTTTTTTAAATCTCAGTTCCAAGTCTTTTCACAAAGGAGTGATCATGCAAGCTTACATCGCCAACATCCAGGGTCTGACCGCCATCGGTATCGGCATCATCATCGGCCTGGGTGCAATCGGCGCCTGTATCGGTATCGCGCTGATGGGTGGCAAGTACATCGAAGCCTGCGCGCGTCAGCCGGAACTCATCAACCCGCTGCAAACGAAGATGTTCCTGCTGGCTGGCCTGATCGACGCTGCATTCCTGATCGGCGTTGGTGTCGCAATGCTGTTCGCGTTCGCGAACCCGCTCCTGTCGAAGCTCGCAGGCTAAGGTTCCTCGGAAATATGCGTCCGGCGTGAGCCGGCGCAGGGCGGAACGGAGACTTGGGGCGCTGATCGAATGCAACTCGATGAGCGCCTTACCGTTTCATTTTTCCGGAATAGCAGATAAGGAAACACCGTGAATCTCAACGCAACTCTGTTTGCGCAAATGGTCGTGTTCCTGGTCCTCGCGTGGTTCACGATGAAATTCGTGTGGCCGCCGTTGATCAACGCCCTCGACGAACGTTCGAAGAAGATCGCCGACGGCCTCGCCGCCGCGGAGAAGGGCAAGGCGGAACTCGACGCAGCGCACAAGCGCGTGGACCAGGAACTCGCGCAGGCCCGCAACGACGGCCAGCAGCGCATCGCCGACGCCGAAAAGCGTGCCCAGGCGGTCGCCGAGGAAATCAAGGCCAACGCCCAGGCTGAAGCCGCCCGCATCGTCGCTCAGGCGAAGGCGGAAGCAGAACAGCAAATCGTGAAGGCGCGCGAAGCGCTGCGTGGCGAAGTCGCCGCGCTGGCCGTGAAGGGCGCCGAGCAGATCCTGAAGCGCGAAGTCGATCAAACGGCCCACGCCCAACTGCTGAATCAACTGAAAGCCGAGCTCTGATCATGGCCGAACTTGCAACCATCGCCCGCCCTTACGCAGAAGCGCTGTTCCGCGTGGCCGAGGGCGGTGACATCGCCGCCTGGTCCACGCTCGTGCAAGAGCTGGCCCAGGTTGCGCGTCTGCCGGAAGTGCTGTCGGTCGCGTCGAGCCCGAAGGTGACGCGCACGCAAGTAGCCGAGTTGCTGCTTGCTGCGGTGAAGTCGCCGCTCGCGGCCGGCGCCGAAGCGAAGAACTTCGTGCAGATGCTGGTCGACAATCATCGCATCGCGCTGCTGCCGGAAATTGCCGAGCAGTTCGAGGCGCTCAAGAACGAACGTGAAGGCGCAGCCGACGCCGAGATCGTGAGCGCGTTCCCGCTGAACGGCGCGGATCTCGACAGTCTCGTCTCGGGCCTCGAACGCAAGTTCAAGCGCAAGCTGAAACCGACGGTCGAAGTCGATTCGTCGCTGATCGGCGGCGTGCGCGTGACGGTCGGCGACGAAGTGCTCGACACCTCGGTTCGCGCGCGCCTCGCATCGATGCAGGCTGCCTTGACCGCCTGAGCGCCACGCCGGCACGCAACAGAATTGACTATCAGGAGCGAATAATGCAACTCAATCCCTCTGAGATCAGCGAGCTGATCAAGAGCCGGATCCAGGGCCTTGAAGCGAGCGCAGACGTTCGCAACCAGGGCACCGTGATCTCCGTGACCGACGGTATCGTGCGTATCCACGGCCTGTCGGACGTGATGCAGGGCGAAATGCTCGAGTTTCCGGGCAACACGTTCGGTCTCGCGCTGAACCTCGAGCGCGACTCGGTCGGCGCGGTGATTCTCGGCGAATACGAACACATCTCGGAAGGCGACGTCGTCAAGACGACGGGCCGCATTCTCGAAGTGCCGGTGGGTCCGGAACTCGTCGGCCGCGTGGTCGATGCGCTCGGCAACCCGATCGACGGCAAGGGCCCGGTCAACGCGAAGCTGACCGACGCGATCGAAAAGATCGCCCCGGGCGTGATCTGGCGCAAGTCGGTGTCGCAGCCGGTGCAGACGGGCATCAAGTCGATCGACGCGATGGTGCCGATCGGCCGTGGCCAGCGTGAGCTGATCATCGGCGACCGTCAGTGCGGCAAGACCGCGGTGGCGCTCGACGCGATCATCAACCAGAAGGGCAAGGACCTGATCTGTATCTACGTCGCGATCGGCCAGAAGGCTTCGTCGATCATGAACGTGGTTCGCAAGCTCGAAGAAACGGGCGCGATGGAATACACGATCGTCGTCGCCGCTTCGGCGTCGGATTCGGCCGCGATGCAGTACCTCGCACCGTACGCCGGCTGCACGATGGGCGAATACTTCCGCGACCGTGGCCAGGACGCGCTGATCATCTATGACGACTTGACCAAGCAAGCCTGGGCATACCGTCAGATCTCGCTGCTGCTGCGCCGCCCGCCGGGCCGTGAAGCGTACCCGGGCGACGTGTTCTATCTGCACTCGCGCCTGCTGGAGCGTGCCGCTCGCGTGTCGGAAGAGTACGTCGAGAAGTTCACGAACGGTGAAGTGAAGGGCAAGAGCGGTTCGCTGACGGCACTGCCGGTCATCGAAACGCAGGCGGGCGACGTGACCGCGTTCGTTCCGACGAACGTGATCTCGATCACCGACGGCCAGATCTTCCTGGAAACCGACCTGTTCAACGCAGGCATCCGCCCGGCAATCAACGCCGGCGTGTCGGTGTCGCGAGTCGGTGGCGCCGCTCAGACGAAGGTCGTGAAGAAGCTGTCGGGCGGTATCCGTACCGACCTCGCGCAGTACCGTGAACTGGCTGCATTCGCGCAGTTCGCATCGGACCTCGACGAAGCGACCCGCAAGCAGCTCGAGCGCGGCCGCCGCGTGACGGAACTGCTGAAGCAGCCGCAGTACCAGCCGCTGCAGGTCTGGGAACTGGCCGTGTCGCTGTATGCCGCGAACAACGGCTACCTCGACGATCTCGACGTCAAGCAAGTGCTGTCGTTCGAGAAGGGCCTGCGCGAAAACCTGAAGACCAGCCACGCTGACCTCATCAAGCGCATCGAAGACACCAAGGATCTCTCGAAGGACGACGAAGGCGCACTGCGCTCGGCGATCGAATCCTTCAAGAAGTCCGGTGCCTATTGATCCGCGAGTGACACATTGAGGCCGCGCGGGTGCTGATGCGCCCGCGCCGCTTCGGTGAGCGATGCATGAGCCCCGAGTAAAGCGCTAAAGCGCTAACCCGGGGCGCAAAGGAGCAAGCTATGGCTGGAATGAAGGAAATTCGCGGCAAGATCAAGAGCGTGCAGAACACGCGCAAGATCACGAAGGCGATGGAGATGGTGGCCGCATCGAAGATGCGCCGCGCGCAGGAACGCATGCGCGCCGCTCGTCCGTATGCGGACAAGGTCCGTGCCATCGCCGCGCACATGAGCCGTGCGAACCCGGAGTACCGCCACCCGTTCATGGTGGCAAACGACGGCGCGAAGACGGCCGGCATCATCCTCGTCACGACGGACAAGGGGTTGTGCGGCGGTTTGAACACCAACGTGCTGCGTGCGACGGTGCAGAAGTTCAAGGAGCTGGAAGAGAAGGGCCAGAAGGTCGAAGCCACCGCGATCGGCGGCAAGGGCCTCGGGTTCCTGAACCGCTTCGGCGCGAAGGTGATGTCGCAGGTCGTGCACCTCGGCGACACCCCGCATCTGGACAAGCTGATCGGCGCCGTGAAGACGCAGCTCGATCTGTATTCGGAAGGCAAGCTGTCGGCGGTTTATATCGCTTACACGCGCTTCGTCAACACGATGAAGCAGGAAGCCGTGATCGAGCAGCTGCTGCCGCTGTCGTCGGAACACTTCGAAGCCGATGACGGTACGCCGGCCACGTCGTGGGACTACATCTACGAGCCGGACGCGCAGGCAGTCGTCGACGAACTGCTCGTGCGTTACGTCGAGGCGCTGGTGTACCAGGCCGTCGCGGAAAACATGGCGTCCGAGCAATCGGCGCGCATGGTCGCGATGAAGGCCGCGTCCGACAACGCGAAGACGGTGATCAGCGAACTGCAGCTCGTGTACAACAAGAGCCGTCAGGCCGCGATCACGAAAGAACTGTCGGAGATCGTCGGCGGCGCAGCCGCTGTTTAAGCGCGCGCCCGGGACGACAACTGCGCCTTTGCGCGAGTAAAGAATCAGGTATTTAAAGGAAAAGCGATGAGTACTGCTGCTTTGGTAGAAGGCAAGATCGTACAGTGCATCGGCGCCGTTATCGACGTGGAATTCCCGCGCGACAGCATGCCGAAGATCTACGACGCGCTTATTCTCGATGGCTCGGAACTGACGCTCGAAGTCCAGCAGCAGCTGGGCGACGGCGTGGTCCGTACCATCTGTCTGGGTGCTTCCGACGGCCTGCGCCGCGGCCTGACCGTGAAGAACACGGCAAAGCCGATTTCGGTGCCGGTCGGCAAGCCGACCCTCGGCCGGATCATGGACGTCCTCGGCCGTCCGATCGACGAAGCCGGCCCGATCGAAAGCGAACATACGCGTTCGATCCACCAGAAGGCTCCGGCGTTCGACGAACTGTCGCCGTCGACCGAACTGCTCGAAACGGGTATCAAGGTCATCGACCTGATCTGCCCGTTCGCCAAGGGCGGCAAGGTTGGCCTGTTCGGCGGTGCCGGCGTGGGCAAGACCGTCAACATGATGGAGCTCATCAACAACATCGCGAAGGAACACGGCGGTTACTCCGTGTTCGCGGGCGTGGGCGAGCGTACCCGTGAAGGGAACGACTTCTACCACGAAATGAAGGACTCGAACGTTCTCGACAAGGTCGCGCTGGTGTACGGCCAGATGAACGAGCCGCCGGGCAACCGTCTGCGCGTCGCGCTGACCGGCCTGACGATGGCCGAGCACTTCCGTGACGAAGGCCTCGACGTGCTGTTCTTCGTCGACAACATCTACCGTTTCACGCTGGCCGGTACCGAAGTGTCGGCACTGCTCGGCCGTATGCCGTCGGCAGTGGGCTATCAGCCGACGCTGGCTGAAGAAATGGGCAAGCTGCAAGAGCGCATCACGTCGACCAAGAAGGGCTCGATTACGTCGGTCCAGGCCGTGTACGTCCCTGCGGACGACTTGACCGACCCGTCGCCGGCGACGACCTTCGGCCACCTGGACGCAACCGTCGTTCTGTCGCGTGACATCGCTTCGCTGGGTATCTACCCGGCGGTCGACCCGCTCGACTCGACGTCGCGCCAGATCGATCCGAACGTGATCGGTGAAGAGCACTACTCGATCACCCGTCGCGTTCAGCAGACGCTGCAGCGCTACAAGGAACTGCGCGACATCATCGCGATTCTGGGCATGGACGAACTGTCGCCGGAAGACAAGCTGTCGGTCGCACGTGCACGTAAGATCCAGCGTTTCCTGTCGCAGCCGTTCCACGTTGCTGAAGTGTTCACGGGCTCGCCGGGCAAGTACGTGCCGCTGAAGGAAACGATCCGCGGCTTCAAGATGATCGTCGACGGCGAGTGCGACCACCTGCCGGAACAGGCGTTCTACATGGTCGGCACGATCGACGAAGCCTTCGAAAAGGCCAAGAAGATCCAGTAAGGGTCGGGTGTAACGCAGCGGGCGCCGTTGAGGTCGTTGATTCTCCTGTACCCCCGGGGACAGGAGACACGGCGCCCACGTAATACGCTCAACCAGGAGTCGATATGGCAACCATCAAAGTAGACGTCGTCAGCGCGGAAGAGCAGATCTTCTCGGGCGAGGCGAAATTCGTCGCGCTGCCGGGCGAAACGGGTGAGCTGGGCATTCTGCCGGGTCACACGCCGCTGATCACGCGGATTCGTCCGGGTGCGGTGCGCATCGAAGTCGAGGGCGGCAACGACGAATTCGTGTTCGTCGCGGGCGGCATTCTCGAAGTGCAGCCGGGCGCCGTGACGGTGCTCGCCGATACCGCGATCCGCGGCAAGGACCTCGACGCGGCGAAAGCCGAGGAAGCGCGCAAGCGTGCCGAGGAAACGCTGCAGAACGCGAAGTCGGATCTCGACCTCGCGAAGGCGCAATCCGAGCTCGCGACCGCGATGGCGCAGCTCGAAGCGATCCAGCGTCTGGCGAAGATCCGCAGCCGGCACTAAGCCGCGCCGCGTATCCCGCGAAAGAAAGCAGCCTTCGGGCTGCTTTTTTTTCGTCTGCGGATTGCGGGCCAGATCATTCCGTCCGGTCGTGCTATTTCATCCGTCCGCCGCGAATTGATGTCAGAGTGTCGTCAGCGGAGCGCGGCATCATCCGCAGTGAGGCTGTCCGTCGCGATCGAGGCGATGGAGGCGGGCGTGGCAGGCGCGCGCGGGCCGATCAGACCAAAAAGACGGAGACATTCATGGCAGCAGACCTTGGCGTGGGCGCGCTGATCGCGCCCGAGAACGGCTTGTCGTACGTGCGTGGCGCGACCGACGTGCCGCTGTCCGACGCGACGATCGGCCGGTTCCTGCGCGACACCGCCGGCCGCTTTCCCGACCGTCCGGCCGTCGTGTTCCGCGAGCAGCAGGTGCGCTGGACCTGGCGCGAGTTCGCGAACGAGGTCGACGTGCTCGCGGCGGGGCTGGCCGCGCTCGGTATCGTGAAGGGCGACCGCGTCGGCATCTGGTCGCCGAACCGCAGCGAATGGCTGCTCACGCAGTTCGCGACCGCGCGCATCGGTGCGGTGCTCGTCAACCTGAATCCGGCCTACCGGCTCGCCGAGCTCGAATACGCGCTGAACAAGGTCGGCTGCAAGGCCGTGATCACGGCCGAGCGCTTCAAGTCGTCGGCCTACGTCGAGATGCTGCAGGCCATCGCGCCGGAGCTCGCGACCACGACGCCGGGCGACCTGCACGCGGCACGCGTGCCGAGCCTGCGCACGGTCGTGTCGATGGGCGACGTCGCGCCGGCCGGCATGTTCCGCTTCGCGGACGTGATGACACGCGGCCGCCAGGCCGTCGATCCGGGATTGCTCGATGCAATCGGCGCGACGCTCACGGCCAACGAACCGATCAACATCCAGTTCACGAGCGGCACGACCGGCAGCCCGAAGGGCGCGACGCTCACGCACCGCAACGTCGTCAACAACGGGCGCTCGATCGCGACCGCGATGCGCTTCACCGAGCACGACACGCTATGCATCCCGGTGCCGCTCTATCACTGCTTCGGGATGGTGCTGGCCGTGCTCGCGTGCGTGTCGAAGGGCGCGGCGATGGTGTTCCCCGGCGAGGCGTTCGATCCGGTTGCGACGCTCGCGGCCGTGGCCGGCGAGCGCTGCACCGCGCTGCACGGCGTGCCGACGATGTTCATCGCCGAGCTCGATCATCCGGCGTTCTCGACCTTCGATCTTTCGACGCTGCGCACCGGGATCATGGCCGGCTCGCCGTGCCCGATCGAGACGATGAAGCGCGTCGTGTCGCAGATGCACCTGTCGGAGATCACGATCGCGTACGGGATGACGGAGACGAGCCCCGTATCGTTCCAGAGTTCGACCGACGATCCGCTCGAGAAGCGCACGACGACGGTCGGCCGCATCCAGCCACACCTGGAAGTGAAGATCGTCGATGCGAGCGGCGACATCGTGCCGGTCGGCGCGACGGGCGAGCTTTGCACGAAGGGCTATTCGGTGATGCTCGGCTACTGGGACGACGACGCGAAGACGCGCGAGGTGCTGGTCGACGGCTGGATGCACACGGGCGACCTCGCGACGCTCGATGCGGACGGCTACTGCAATATCGTCGGGCGCCTGAAGGACATGGTGATCCGCGGCGGCGAGAACGTCTATCCGCGCGAGATCGAGGAGTTCCTGTTTCGGCATCCGAAGATCCAGAGCGCGCAGGTGTTCGGCGTGCCGGATGCGAAGTACGGCGAGGAGCTGTGCGCGTGGATCGTGCTGCGCGCGGACGAGCAGATGACGGAGGACGACGTGCGTGCGTTCTGCAGCGGGCAGATCGCGCACTACAAGATTCCGCGCTACATCCGCTTCGTCGACGAGCTGCCGATGACGGTGACGGGCAAGGTGCAGAAGTTCGTGATGCGCGACCGGATGATCGAGGAGCTGAAGCTCGACGTGCAGAAGACCGCTTGATGCGGGACGGCGCGGGAAAAATGCGGGAAAAAACGTGGCGGCCTGCGGGCCGTTACGTTTTCGATGGACGAAAAAAAGCGGGCTTATTAGCCCGCTAAAAACCACACGCTACGGGGTTAGCGCGAGGAGACCAAAGATGAAACCGAATCCGGCGGGGGGCCGGAAACGACTCCAACAGGGATGCCCCTCGGAAGGGCTTCGGTACGTGACCGACTGGCTCGCAGCGCTTCGCGTCCGCTCACACTTGGCACACGAGACCGCATCCGTGTTGAAACCGTTGAGGCCATTGTGGGCGAATTAATGACCCGTCGCGGTAACAAAGTGTTTCAGGTTGTAACGCCCGCCAGATAAGGCTTCCCGGGATTTTTTGCTGTTTTCGGGGTCCTGAAAAAGGTCATTTTTACCCATATTTTCCGCTGCGTTTTCAGCCGATGCGCACGATGCGTTTTTCATGCGTATCGGGCGCGATGAATGGCCGATTTTCACGTCAGAAAGTGCGCGGCATGATCGATACCGCGGATGACGATTCATTCGTCAGAAAGATTTTGAAACGTGATCGGAATGCGCGGAAGTCGGCCGATCGGCCGATTCGGGTGGTTTCGCGCCGATTGTCGGGTCGGGCGACGCGAGGGCAATGTGTAACGGCGGCAGGTTCGCCGCCGCCATGCCGCGCATTCGGCAGGCGGCGGCCACGGGGTCGATGCCCGTTATCGGCCGCCGCGGACGGGCTTCTCACTTCAGCCACTTGTCCGAAATCGCCTGGTATTCGCCGGTCGACAGCGCGAGATGCAGCCACTGGTCGACGTATTGCTGGAACACGACGTCGCCGCGCGGCACCATGTACGCCTTCTCGCCGAACTGGAACGGCTTGTCCGGATGCACCGAGCACAGCCCCGGATTCAGCTTTTGCTGCAACTGCGTCTCGGACGCATCCGTCACCATCACGTCGGCCTTGCCCGCGAGGATCTGCTTGAAGATCGTCACGTTGTCCGGATAGACGGTCAGGTTCGCATGTGTGAAGAACTGTTTCGCGAACCGCTCGTTGGTGCCGCCCGGATTCACGATCACACGCGTCTCGGGCCGGTCGATCTGCGCGACGGTCTGGTACTTGTCGGCGTCCGCGCAGCGCACGATCGGCGTCTTGCCGTCGACGACGTACGGCTGCGTGAAGAACACGCGCTTCTGGCGCTCGAGCGTCGTCGACACGCCGCCCACCGCGATGTCGCATTTCGCGACGAAATCGGCGGTCAGGTTCGGCCAGCTCGTCTTCACGAAGTCGGTCTTCACGCCGAGCGATTTCGCGAGCGATTCGGCCATGTCGATGTCGATGCCCTCGAAACGGCCGTCCGCGCGGTAGTACGAATACGGCTTGTAGTCGCCCGTCGTGCACACGCGCAGCGTGCCGCGCGCGAGCACGTCGTCGAGCCGCGAACCGGCACCCGGTGCGGCGGCGGTGGTGCCGGTGGTGGTCTGCGCGTG
This sequence comes from Burkholderia sp. Tr-20355, assembly GCF_017104685.1. Classification (NCBI taxonomy): domain Bacteria; kingdom Pseudomonadati; phylum Pseudomonadota; class Betaproteobacteria; order Burkholderiales; family Burkholderiaceae; genus Burkholderia; species Burkholderia sp. Tr-20355. Next base: position 58,649 of record NZ_JAAGPK010000029.1, read on the forward strand.
CGCGGCGGCGCAGCAGAGCAGCGCGGCCGCGGCGAGCGTGGCGAATGTCTTCATCGGTCTCCTCCTTCATTCGATATGAGCGTCCGATCATAACGGAGCCATCGCGCGCGTCATATGGCCGCCATCGCGTCGGCATGCGCAGCCTGAGGGCGGCTGTCCGGTAAAATGCCGCTTTGCCTTCGCATCGTCGCTCCTACCGTGGCCCATAACCTGCTCAACGACACCTTCCTGCGTGCGCTTCTGCGCGAGCCGACCGACTACACGCCGATCTGGCTGATGCGCCAGGCCGGCCGCTACCTGCCCGAATACAACGCGACGCGTGCGCGCGCCGGCAGCTTCCTCGGCCTCGCGAAGAATCCCGACTACGCGACCGAGGTGACGCTGCAGCCGCTCGAGCGTTTCCCGCTCGACGCCGCGATCCTGTTCTCGGACATCCTGACGATTCCCGACGCGATGGGGCTCGGTCTCGACTTCCAGGTCGGCGAAGGGCCGAAGTTCGCGCATCCGGTGCGCACCGAGGCCGACGTCGCGAAGCTTGCGGTGCCGGACATCGAGGAGACGCTCGGTTATGTGACGGGCGCCGTGCGCGAGATCCGCCGCGCGCTCACCGACGGCCAGGGCCGCCAGCGCGTGCCGCTGATCGGCTTCTCGGGCAGCCCGTGGACGCTCGCGTGCTACATGGTCGAAGGCGGCGGGTCGGACGATTTCCGCACGGTGAAGTCGATGGCGTATTCGCGCCCCGACCTGATGCACCGGATCCTCGACGTGAATGCGCAGGCGGTGGCCGCGTACCTGAACGCGCAGATCGAAGCGGGCGCGCAGGCCGTGATGATCTTCGATACGTGGGGCGGCGCGCTGGCCGACGGCGCATACCAGCGCTTCTCGCTCGACTACATCCGCCGCGTGGTGAGCCAGCTCAAGCGCGAGCACGACGGCGAGCGCGTGCCGGTGATCACGTTCACGAAGGGCGGCGGGCTGTGGCTCGAGGAGATCGCGGCGACCGGCGTCGATGCGGTCGGGCTCGACTGGACGGTCAACCTCGGCGCCGCGCGCGAGCGCGTCGCGGGGCGTGTCGCGCTGCAGGGCAACCTCGATCCGACGATCCTGTTTGCGCCGCCGGCCGCGGTGCGCGAACAGGCGCGCGCGGTGCTCGACAGCTACGGCAACCATCCGGGCCACGTGTTCAACCTCGGCCACGGCATCTCGCAATTCACGTCGCCCGATCACGTCGCCGAACTCGTCGACGAAGTACACAACCACAGCCGCGCGATCCGTAGCCGAGCCGCTGGCTGAACGCAAGCGTTGTCATGCTGCACTGCGGGATGACAGCGTTTCGCTGTCGGGACTAAACAGGGCGCAACCCCGCTCCCGCTGCCGATCCGGTGCTTGTCAAGACTTGACTTATACACATTTTCCACGTTGCAGCGCGGTAGAGCCCTGTATCGGTCAATTTGTCTCGCTATTGTTCGGTAATTTGAATAGCAGCCTTATGGAATAAGGCTCCGCGGGGCGGCGCCCCGCGCGGCGAAAAACAGCGGAAAGCACGGCCCCGCGCGCGTTGCGGCCATTCGGGGGCGAGTTCTCAACAAAGTTATCCACAGGACTGGGCAGGGTATACGGCGATTCCTAATGCGAATCCAAAACTTAGCGCGGAATCTGAAGTTTTACTTTAAGTTCGCTGCCGCGATGCGGACGCGGATGCAAGCCGCCTGTCCTTCGCGTACCGCTGACGGTGGGGCGCCGCAATGAGCGGCACCTACCTGCGCGTCGCGCTCGACCATCCGCTCGCGACCCTGTTCGACTACCGCTGCGACGCGCAGCCGGCACCCGTGCCCGGCACGCTCGTGCAGGTGCCGTTCGGCAAGCGGCAGGCCGTCGGGCTCGTTTGCGAAGTGACGACTCACACCGATGTGCCGCCGTCACGGCTGCGCGCGGTCGACGCGATCTGCGCCGACCTGCCCCCGCTGTCGGCGGACTGGCTCGCCCTGGTGTCGTTCGCCGCCGACTACTATCAGCGCGGGCGCGGCGAGGTTGCGCTGCCGGCGCTGCCGCAGGCGCTGCGCGACGCCGGGCGCTGGGGGCGGCTGCTCGCGCCCGAAGTGCGCTACCAGCCGACCGAAGCCGGCCGCGCGGCGTTGCCCGATGCATTGCCCGCGCGCGGCGCCGCGCTGCGGCGGCTTGCACAGGCGCTCGTCGATACCGGTTCGTTGACGCTGCCCGACGCGCGGGCGCTGCATCCGAAGGCGGCCGCGACGCTCGACGACTGGGCCGCGCGCGGCTGGGTCGACGTCGAGGAGATCGGCTGGGCCGATGCGCCTGTGCCCAAAGCTGTGGATAACCTGTCGACAACCGGTGGACGAACCGTGCCGCCGGCACTGACCGACCAGCAGGCCGAGGCGCTCGACGCGATCCGCGCGGCAGCGGGCTTCGCGCCGTTCCTGCTGCACGGCGTGACGGGCAGCGGCAAGACCGAGGTCTATCTGCATGCGCTCGCGTCGCTGCTCGATGCACGGCCGGACGCGCAGGCGCTCGTGCTCGTGCCCGAAATCAACCTGACGCCGCAGTTCGAGGCCGCGTTTCGCGCGCGCTTCGCGGGGGCGCTCGCCGACGACGCGATCGTCACGCTGCACAGCGGGCTCGCCGAGGGCGAGCGGGCGCGCAACTGGCTGGCCGCCCACACGGGCCGCGCGCGGATCGTGCTCGGCACGCGCCTGGCGGTGCTGGCGTCGATGCCGACGCTCGCGCTGATCGTCGTCGACGAGGAGCACGAGCCGGCGTACAAGCAGCAGGAAGGGCTGCGCTATTCGGCGCGCGATCTCGCCGTGTGGCGCGCCAAGCAGCTCGGCATCACGGTCGTGCTCGGCTCGGCCACGCCGTCGCTCGAAAGCTGGTGGCAGGCCGAGCAGGGGCGCTATACGAAGCTCACGCTGTCGCGCCGCGCGGTGGCCGACGCGACGCTGCCGACCGTGCGGCTGATCGATCTCGAAGAGGAGCGGCGGCGCGGCCGCGCGTCGATGGGCGGGCTGTCGGGGCCGCTCGTCGCGGCGCTGAAGGCGCGGCTCGAACGCGGCGAGCAGAGCCTCGTGTTCCTGAACCGGCGCGGTTACGCGCCGCAGCTCGCGTGCGACGCATGCGGCTGGGTCGCCGGTTGTCCGCGCTGCAGCGCGTACGTCGTCCTGCACAAGCCCGAGCATGCGCTGCGCTGCCATCACTGCGGCTGGGAGGCGCGCATTCCGCGGTCGTGTCCGGAGTGCGGGAACGTCGACATCGCGCCGCTCGGGCGCGGCACGCAGCGTATCGAGGAGGCGCTCGCCGAGGCCGTGCCGGGCGCGCGGGTGCTGCGGATCGACGCGGACAGCACGCGCCGCAAGGGCAGCGCGCAGGCGCTGTTCTCCGACGTGCATGCGGGCGAGGTCGACATCCTGGTCGGCACGCAGATGATCGCGAAGGGGCACGACTTTCAGCGCGTGTCGCTCGTCGGCGTGCTCAATGCCGACACCGCGCTGTTTTCGCACGATTTCCGGGCGAGCGAACGGCTGTTCGCGCAGTTGATGCAGGTGAGCGGCCGCGCGGGGCGGGCCGGGCTGCCGGGCGAGGTGATGGTGCAGACGCGTTACCCGCGTCATGCGCTGTATCACGCGCTCGGGCGGCAGGATTACGTCGGCTTCGCGAATTCGACGCTCGGCGAGCGCCGCGACGCGCACCTGCCGCCGTTCGTCTACCAGGCGCTGCTGCGCGCCGAAGGGCGCACGCTCGACGCGGCGCTCGCGTTCCTGCTTCAGGCCGCGGCCGCATTGCCGGGGCTGCCGGGCGCCGATCGCGTGACCGTGTACGACGCGGTGCCGATGACGATCGTCAAGGTCGCGAACGTCCATCGCGCGCAGTTGCTGCTCGAAAGCGCATCGCGGGCGGCGCTGCAGCATGCGCTGCGCGCATGGCAGCCGGCACTGCGGGCGCTGAAGGGCGTGCTGCGGTGGAGCGTCGAAGTCGACCCGCTGGATATCTGAGCGGCGCGCTGCCGTATGAAGAAGCCCGGCCCGCCGGGCGTCACCCGCCTGCCTCTCGTCGCGCGTCCGAACCGGGCGTCGCATCGTTTCTCCCACCCAGTGCAACCCGTTTTCGGCCGCTTCCACGCGCGTCGACGGTTGCACACGCGCGTCCAGCCGGCCCGATCAGGGAAAACACCGATCCGCCGACCACGGGCAACCCCTAGGTTGCAACCACATAAGTGGCTGATTATATTGACTAACTTATGGGTGCAACCTGTTCGGTAATTTGGTTGCACCTTTTTATTGCGTGCCGTAGGATTTCGCGCATCCTCTTACACCACATCGCCGGGCTCGCACCGGCGCACGAACCCACCATGGCAAGCACGACTCTCGGCGTCAAAGTCGACGACCTTCTCCGCTCGCGCCTCAAGGACGCCGCCGCGCGCCTCGAGCGCACTCCCCACTGGCTGATCAAGCAGGCGATCTTCGCGTATCTCGAGCGGATCGAGCACGGCCAGTTGCCGCCCGAACTGTCGGGCCACAGCGGCGTGACGGAGCTCGCCGACGGTCAGGCGGCGGACGGCGACGACGACAACTCGCCGCATCCGTTCCTCGAGTTCGCGCAGAACGTTCAGCCGCAATCGGTGCTGCGCGCGGCGATCACGGCCGCGTACCGCCGCCCGGAGCCGGAATGCGTGCCGTTCCTGCTCGGTCAGGCGCGCCTGCCGGCGAACCTGCAGGCGGACGTGCAGGCGCTCGCGACGAAGCTCGTCGAGGCGCTGCGCGAGAAAAGCTCGGGCGGCGGCGTCGAAGGGCTGATCCACGAGTTCTCGCTGTCGAGCCAGGAAGGCGTCGCGCTGATGTGCCTCGCCGAGGCGCTGCTGCGCATTCCCGATCGCGCGACGCGCGATGCGCTGATTCGCGACAAGATCAGCAAGGGCGACTGGCGCTCGCACGTCGGCCACGCGCCGTCGCTGTTCGTGAACGCGGCGACCTGGGGGCTGATGATCACCGGCAAGCTCGTGACGACCAACAGCGAAGCGGGCCTGTCGTCGGCGCTCACGCGCCTGATCGGCCGCGGCGGCGAGCCGCTGATCCGCAAGGGCGTCGACATGGCGATGCGCCTGATGGGCGAACAGTTCGTCACCGGCGAGACGATTTCCGAAGCGCTCGCGAACAGCCGCAAGTACGAAGCGCGCGGCTTCCGCTACTCGTACGACATGCTCGGCGAAGCGGCGACGACCGAAGAGGACGCGCAGCGCTACTACGCGTCGTACGAACAGGCGATCCACGCGATCGGCAAGGCGGCCGGCGGCCGCGGCATCTACGAAGGCCCGGGCATCTCGATCAAGCTGTCGGCGCTGCACGCGCGCTACTCGCGCTCGCAGCAGGACCGCACGATGAGCGAGCTGCTGCCGCGCGTGCGCGCACTCGCGCTGCTCGCGCGCCGCTACGACATCGGCCTGAACATCGACGCTGAAGAGGCCGACCGCCTCGAGCTGTCGCTCGACCTGCTCGAGGCGCTGTGCTTCGATCCGGATCTCGCGGGCTGGAACGGCATCGGCTTCGTGGTGCAGGGCTACCAGAAGCGCTGCCCGTTCGTGATCGACTACCTGATCGATCTCGCGCGCCGCAGCCGTCACCGCCTGATGATCCGCCTCGTGAAGGGCGCGTACTGGGATACCGAGATCAAGCGCGCGCAGGTCGACGGCCTCGAAGGCTATCCGGTCTATACGCGCAAGATCTACACCGACGTGTCGTACCTCGCGTGCGCGAAGAAGCTGCTCGCGGCGCCCGACGCCGTCTACCCGCAGTTCGCGACGCACAACGCGTACACGCTGGCCGCGATCTACCAGCTCGCGGGCCAGAACTACTACCCGGGCCAGTACGAATTCCAGTGCCTGCACGGGATGGGCGAGCCGCTGTACGAGGAGGTCACGGGCCGCGACAAGCTGAACCGTCCGTGCCGCGTGTACGCACCGGTCGGCACGCACGAGACGCTGCTCGCGTACCTCGTGCGCCGCCTGCTCGAGAACGGCGCGAACACGTCGTTCGTGAACCGTATCGCGGACAAGACCGTGTCGGTGAAGGAACTGGTCGCCGATCCGGTCGACGAAGCGTCGAAAGTCGTGCCGCTCGGCGCGCCGCACGCGAAGATCCCGCTGCCGCGCAACCTGTACGGCGACGAGCGTCCCAATTCGATGGGCCTCGATTTGTCGAACGAACACCGGCTCGCCTCGCTGTCGTCCGCGCTGCTCGCGAGCGCGCATCATCCGTGGCGCGCGGCGCCGATGCTCGCCGACGACGCGCTCGCCGACGCACCGGCACGCGACGTGCGCAACCCGGCCGACCAGCGCGACCTGGTCGGCACGGTCAGCGAGGCGACGGCCGAACACGTGAGCGCGGCGCTCGCGCACGCGGTAGCCGCCGCGCCGATCTGGCAGGCGACGCCGGTCGACGCCCGCGCCGACTGCCTGGCGCGCGCAGCCGACCTGCTCGAAGCGCAGATGCACACGCTGATGGGCCTGATCGTGCGCGAAGCCGGCAAGTCGCTGCCGAACGCGATCGCCGAGATTCGCGAAGCGGTCGACTTCCTGCGCTACTACGCGGCGCAGATCCGCGACGAGTTCTCGAACGACACGCATCGCCCGCTCGGCCCCGTGGTCTGCATCAGCCCGTGGAACTTCCCGCTCGCGATCTTCATGGGTCAGGTCGCCGCGGCGCTCGCCGCCGGCAACACGGTGCTCGCGAAGCCGGCCGAACAGACGCCGCTGATCGCCGCGCAGGCCGTGCGCCTGCTGCGCGAGGCCGGCGTGCCGGCCGGCGCGGTACAGCTGCTGCCGGGCACCGGCGAGACCGTCGGCGCGGCGCTGGTCGCCGATCCGCGTACGCGTGCGGTGATGTTCACGGGCTCGACCGAAGTCGCGCGCCTGATCAACAAGACGCTGTCCGCGCGCCTCGACCCGGAGGGCAAGCCGATTCCGCTGATCGCGGAAACGGGCGGCCAGAATGCGATGATCGTCGACTCGTCGGCGCTCGCGGAGCAGGTCGTTGCGGACGTGATGCAGTCGTCGTTCGACTCGGCCGGTCAACGGTGCTCGGCGCTGCGCGTTCTGTGTCTGCAGGACGACGTCGCGGACCGCACGCTGACGATGCTCAAGGGCGCGATGCACGAGTTGGCGCTCGGCAACCCCGACCGGCTGTCGACGGACGTCGGCCCGGTGATCGACGGTGAAGCGAAGCAGACGATCGACGCGCACGTCGCGACGATGAAGGACAAGGGCCATGCGGTCACGCAACTGCCGACGCCCGAGGCCTGCGCGCACGGCACGTTCGTGCCGCCGACGCTGATCGAGATCGGCAGCATCGACGAGCTCAAGCGCGAAGTGTTCGGCCCCGTGCTGCACGTGGTGCGCTACCGCCGCAGCCAGCTCGACAAGCTGCTCGAGCAGATCCGCGCGACCGGTTACGGGCTGACGCTCGGGATCCATACGCGGATCGACGAGACGATCGCGCACGTGATCTCGAATGCGCACGTGGGCAACATCTACGTGAACCGCAACGTGATCGGTGCGGTGGTCGGCGTGCAGCCGTTCGGCGGCGAAGGGCTGTCGGGCACGGGTCCGAAGGCCGGGGGCGCGCTGTACCTGCAGCGCCTGCTCGCGACGCGTCCGTCGGGCCTGCCGCGTTCGCTCGCGCAGACGCTGATCGCGGACGGCGCGGTCGAAGGCGATGCGCGCGGCAATCCGGCGGCGGCGCTCACGACGCTGCGCGACTGGCTGATCGAGCAACGCGAGCCGGCACTGGCCGCGCGTTGCGACGGCTATCTGGCACAGGTGCCGGCCGGCGCGACCGCCGTGCTGACCGGGCCGACGGGCGAGCGAAACACGTATACACTCGGCCCGCGCGGCACGGTGCTGTGTGTCGCGGCCACCCCGAGCGGCGCGCGCGCGCAGTTCGCGGCGGTGCTGGCCACCGGCAACCGCGCGTTGTTCGCGGGCGCGGCCGGCGAGGCGCTGGTCGCCGCGCTGCCGGCGTCGCTGAAGGCGCATGCGAGCGTGCGCAAGCAGGCCGATGCGCCGTTCGACGCGGTGCTGTTCGAAGGCGACAGCGACGAACTGCAGACGCTCGTGAAGGACGTCGCGCAGCGCCCGGGCCCGATCGTATCGGTGCAGGGCGTGTCGGTGGGCGCGTTCGAGAACGGCGATGCGGAAGACTACGCGCTCGAGCGGCTCCTGACGGAACGCTCGGTGAGCGTGAATACGGCCGCGGCGGGCGGCAATGCGAATTTGATGACGATCGGCTGATCATCCTTGCCGTTCGGATCAAACAAAGAAGCGGCAAGGCGATCCCGAAGCCGCTTCATTTACCCTGGTACCAAGGAGATGCTATGCAACACACGATGAAAAAGGTGGCAGGCGCGACGTTCGTCGCCGTCATGTCGCTGGCGGGGACGGCCCATGCGGATGACGTGAAGATCGGTTACGCAGGGCCGATGACGGGCGCGCAGGCGCACTACGGCAAGGACATGCAGAACGGGATCGTGCTCGCGCTGGAAGACTTCAACGCGACGAACCCGAAGATCGGCGGCAAGCCGGTGAAGTTCGTGCTGAGCACGCAGGACGACCAGGCTGACCCGCGCACGGGCACGACGGTTGCACAGAAGCTCGTCGACGACGGCATCAAGGGCATGCTCGGCCACTTCAACTCGGGCACGACGATTCCCGCCTCGCGCATCTACGCGAACGCGGGCATTCCGGAAATCGCGATGGCGACGGCGCCGGAATACACGCAGCAGGGTTACAAGACGACCTTCCGCATGATGACGTCCGACACGCAGCAGGGCTCGGTGGCCGGCACGTTCGCGGCGAAGGATCTCGGCATGAAGAAGATCGCGATCGTCGACGACCGCACGGCCTACGGCCAGGGTCTCGCCGACCAGTTCGAGAAGGCGGCGAAGGCCGGCGGCGCGACGATCGTCGACCGTGAATTCACGAACGACAAGGCGGTCGACTTCAAGGCGATCCTGACCAAGCTGAAGGCTGCGAAGCCGGACATGGTCTACTACGGCGGCGCGGATTCGCAGGCAGCGCCGATGGTCAAGCAGATGAAGGCGCTGGGCTTCACCGCACCGCTGATGAGCGGCGAAATGGTGAAGACGCCGACGTTCCTGAAGATCGCGGGCAACGCGGCCGACGGCACGATCGCTTCGCTGGCCGGCCTCCCGCTGGAAGAGATGCCGGGCGGCAAGACCTACGCGGACAAGTACAAGAAGCGTTTCGGCGAAGAAGTGCAGACGTACTCGCCGTACGCGTACGACGGCGCGATGGCGATGCTGAACGCGATGAAGAAGGCCGATTCGACCGATCCGGCGAAATACCTGCCGGTGCTCGCGAAGACCGACATGGCCGGCGTGACGTCGACGCACGTCGCGTATGACGCGAAGGGCGACCTGAAGAACGGCGGCATCACGATGTACAAGGTCGAGAAGGGCGAGTGGAAGCCGCTGAAGAGCATCGGCGGCAAGTAAGCAGCCTGTCGCGATGTTTTGAGGTGCAGGCGGCGATGAAGATCGCTGCCCACTCATGAAAAAAGCCACCGGGCCGTCGAGGCCCGGTGGCTTTTTCATTGCCTTGTGCCGGCGCTAATCCCCGCGCACGCGCAGCAGGAACTTCTGCAGCTTGCCGGTCGGCGTGCGCGGCAGCGCCTGCGCGAACGTGAATTCGCGCGGAATCTTGTACGCGGCCAGCCGCTCGCCGCAGAACGCGCGCAGCGCCTCCGCGTCGGGCGCCGCATTCGCGCGCAGCACGACGTGCGCGACGACCGTCTCGCCCCAGTCGGGATGCGGGGCCCCGACGACGGCCGCCTCGGCGATATCAGGGTGCGCGCCGAGCACGTCCTCCACTTCCTTCGAATAGACGTTCTCTCCACCGGTCACGATCATGTCCTTCAGCCGGTCGACGATGAACAGGTAGCCATCCTGATCGATCCGCGCGATGTCGCCGGTGCGATACCAGCCGTCCGGCGCGAACGCCGCGTCCGTCGCGGCCGCGTCGTCGAGATAGCCGAGCATCATGCAGTCGGCCTTCAGCCAGATCTCGCCGGTCTCGCCCGGCCGCGCGTCGATGCCGTCCAGCCGCACGACGCGCAGGTCGACGCCCGGGCCGCCCTGGCGGCCGATCGAGCCGGCCTTCGCGATCTGCTCGTCCGGATACAGCGTCGTGCCGGCCGGGCCCGTTTCGGTCATCCCGTACACCTGGAAGAACGCATGGCTGCGATACGCCTGCGCGAGCCGTTCGGCCTGCGTGGCGCCGATCGGGCCGCCGCCGTACAGCCACGCGCGCACGCTCGACAGGTCGAACGCGCCGAAGCCGTCGACCGTGTCGAGCGCCAGCGTGTACGACACCGGCGCGCCGAAATACAGCGTCACGCGTTCGCGCTCGATGGTTTGCAGGAAGCGCAGCGGATGGTATTCGCGCATCAGCACGACGGTGCCGCCCGCGAACAGCGTGCCGCCGAACCAGTTGTTCAGCGGCGACGAGTGCCAGATCGGCATTGCCATCAGCGTGCGCTCGTTGCGGCCGATGCCGGTCGCGAGCGCCGCCTGCATCGCCGCGAGCGTCACGGTGCGATGGCTGTGCACGCAGCCTTTCGGGCGGCCGGTCGTGCCGGACGTGTAGAGAATCTGCGCGATGTCGCCGTCGGCCGGTTCGATCCCCGCGAGGGCGTCACGCGTCATGCACATCGTGTCGAAGTTCGGCACGCCGTCGAGTTCGCCCTCGGTCACGAGCCGCCGCGCGGGATGCGCGAGGCGCTCGACCACCGGCGCGAGCGCCACGTCGAACAGCAGCGCCTTGCAGCGGCTGTGCTCGAGCACGTAGTCGACTTCCGGTGCCTGCAGCTTGTGGTTGATCGGCACGAACGCCGCGCCGAGCCGCCATGCGCCGAACATCAAGTCGACGAAGGCCGGCGTGTTGAAGCACATCGCGGCGACGCGGTCGCCGGCCGCGACGCCGAGCGCGCTCAGCACGGCCGCCGCGCGGTGCGAGCGCTCGCGTGCGGCGGCATAGGTGATCGTCGCGGATTCGTTGACGAGGAACGGCTTGTCGGGCGTCGCACGAGCGGCGCGGTCGAGGGCGGCGACGAGGTTCATCGGGGCTCCGGGCGGGCGAACGAAGGCGAACGCGGGTGAACAAGGGTGAACGGACCGGCGTCAGGCCGGGTAGGCGCGCTGCAGCAGCG